>NZ_JBQCTZ010000032.1:0-27621 GCF_051963715.1 Neisseria sp. P0001.S005
GTTGCCGTTGCTCAAGAATTGAAAGTTGCCGGTTACCCACGCTTTGAAGCCGTTGAAGAACAAGACGATCAAGAGTCCTTCAAAGTTGCCGCCATTTTTGAAGTTTTCCCTGAAGTAACCATCGGCGACCTGTCTGCCCAAGAAGTAGAAAAAGTAACTGCAACCGTTGGCGATGCCGAAGTTGACCAAACCGTAGAAATTCTGCGCAAACAGCGCACCCGTTTCAACCATGTTGACCGTGAAGCACAAAACGGCGACCGCGTCATCATCGACTTCGAAGGCAAAATCGACGGCGAACCTTTCGCCGGCGGCGCGTCTAAAAACTACGCTTTCGTATTGGGCGCAGGTCAAATGCTGCCTGAATTCGAAGCCGGTGTCGTCGGCATGAAAGCCGGCGAAAGCAAAGATGTTACCGTAAACTTCCCTGAAGACTACCACGGTAAAGATGTTGCCGGTAAATCTGCCGTATTCACCATCACTCTGAACAACGTTTCTGAAGCTACTTTGCCTGAAGTTGACGCAGACTTCGCTAAAGCTTTGGGTATTGAAGACGGCGACGTTGCCAAAATGCGTGAAGAAGTGAAGAAAAACGTTGGCCGCGAAGTTGAGCGCCGCATCGGTGAACAAACTAAAGAATCTGTCATGAACGCCCTGCTCAAAGCAGCCGATTTGCAAGTTCCTGTTGCTTTGGTCAACGAAGAAGCCGCTCGCTTGGCAAACGAAATGAAACAAAACTTCGTTAACCAAGGTATGGCTGACGCTGCCAACTTGGATCTGCCTTTGGATATGTTCAAAGAACAAGCAGAACGCCGCGTTTCTTTGGGTCTGATTTTGGCTAAATTGGTTGAAGAAAACAAACTTGAGCCAACTGAAGACCAAATCAAAGCCGTTGTTGCCAACTTCGCTGAAAGCTACGAAGATCCTCAAGAAGTTATCGACTGGTACTACGCAGAGCCTTCCCGCCTGCAAGGCCCGACTTCTTTGGCAGTAGAAAGCAACGTTGTTGATTTCGTTCTGAGCAAAGCTAAAGTAACTGAAAAAGCGCTGTCTTTTGACGAAGTAATGGGCGCACAAGCTTAATTGCTCCAAGGCCGTCTGAAACAGACAATCAAAAGCACCGAAGCGCTTTAAATGCTTTGGTGCTTTTCCATCATTAACAGGAGACAAAAATGTCCTTCGATTTCAATAATTACCTTGTCCCTACCGTTATCGAGCAAAGCGGTCGCGGCGAGCGCGCATTCGACATCTACTCACGCCTTTTGAAAGAGCGCATCGTTTTCTTGATCGGCCCGGTGACAGACGAATCTGCCAACTTGGTTGTTGCGCAATTACTGTTCTTGGAAAGTGAAAACCCTGATAAAGATATCTTCTTCTATATCAACTCTCCGGGCGGTTCGGTTACTGCCGGTATGTCGATTTACGACACCATGAACTTCATCAAGCCTCATGTTTCTACCTTATGCTTGGGTCAAGCAGCAAGTATGGGCGCATTCCTGTTGTCCGCAGGCGAAAAAGGCAAACGCTTTGCCCTGCCAAACAGCCGCATCATGATTCACCAACCGCTCATCAGCGGCGGCTTGGCCGGTCAGGCTTCCGATATTGAAATTCACGCTAAAGAGCTGCTGAAAATCAAAGAGAAACTGAACCGCTTACTCGCCAAACATTGTGATCGCGATTTGGCTGACTTGGAACGCGATACCGACCGCGACAATTATATGTCTGCCGATGAAGCTAAAGAATATGGTTTGATTGACCAAGTTTTGGAAAACCGAGCCTCTCTGCAAGCCTAATCTTTATCGGTTTTAAACTAAAAGGCCGTCTGAAAAGTATATATTCAGACGGCCTTTCTTCAATTTTACTTCGTGTTGTCTTTATTATTCACTTGAACCGGATACAGCAAAATCAAAGGATTAGCTTTCACTTGACTCCAGAAGCTCTTCAGCAGATTACGCATACTGCCCAAACGCGTGCCGCGAGAACGGAGCGCAACAGCCAAAGCTAAAGAAAAGCTGACCACCAGATTCACCATACCGATTGCCAATACACTTGCCAAGCCAAGCATAAAAGTGAATATATCTGCATGACCGCTAATCGTGGCATAACCCAAATTTGCCGAAGAAAATGCTACATGGCGAATATCCAGCGGCAAGCCGAAAAGATGGCCAAAATAGCCGGTCATACCCAAAAGCATACCGAAAATAAAATTGCCCATAAGCGAGCCGTAATGCTTATGAATATAAGCGGCCAACCGGCGGCGTGGCTGCGGACGCATGATTTTTCGTAAAAACGGATTAAACGGCAGGCGCTGACGCAGGTTCAGATAATCGGAACGGTTGTCAAAGAAGCCTGCAATAATCCCCGAGCAAAACAGCCATACACCGGCAATAGCGGCATACCATAAGGTCGGCTGGGTAAAAATCTCAATAGATTTAAGCTGGTAGGCTGTAACCGCCTCATTCAATAAAGGCTGGCCATGCGTGTAGGCATAGCCCCAAGCGATCCCCGCCGCCAACAATACGGCAATTGATACATTGCCAAACACGGCAACACTTTGCGAACGGCACACATCAATCAGCAGTTTTGCCAATTTGTTGTCCACCGCTTTGCTGCCTTCATTCGAGTCCACCTGCTCTGCAAAGCTTGCCGCCGTCATGGCAGGCTGCTTGGTCGCGACAGTACAATGCAGCATATGAATCAGCATAAAGCCTAAGCCGTAGTTAAGTCCGGCAAGGAATGAAGTAGTAAATTCGCCGAATCCCAAAGACGCAATATGGATTTTATTCAAAGCCATCAAAGCAATAATTACGCCCCCACCTGCTGCAGAATAAAACATTTTGAAATATTCACTACGGTTGCGCGTAATGTAATGCTCACCATGATGGCTTTTGTTTTCCGTAATACTGCGCGCCAGCATTCGGATACTGCTTTTACGCAAGTGGCTGGTGCTGTATTGCTCTACCGCCGCGTAAATCATCGCATTCATCAGATTGATGGTTAAGCGGGTACGGCTGCCGGTTTCGATTTGAATATTGGTCAACAGTTTCAGGCGGTCTATGGTTTGTTGCAGGCGCTCCAACAAGTGCGCCACTTTCACTGACGAACCAGACCCTGCTCCTGTACCACGACGACGCAGATACTCAATTTGCTTGTCGCACTGGTCAAACATGACCTCCAAGTGCGCCGTATCATAAGTTTCTTCACTGTGGCGATAGTGTTCTACCAATTTTGCAATTTCACGTTGCAAAGCAACAAATGCCGAATCCGCCTCCAATAAACGGGGGGCAATTCGTATTAAATCCGGCTCAATCGCTTCGGAAGCAATCCAAATAGACAGCATCTCCACTGCACGCAAACGG
The DNA here is from genome assembly GCF_051963715.1 of Neisseria sp. P0001.S005. NCBI lineage: Bacteria > Pseudomonadati > Pseudomonadota > Betaproteobacteria > Neisseriales > Neisseriaceae > Neisseria > Neisseria sp. P0001.S005. The sequence continues at coordinate 3,357 of NZ_JBQCTZ010000032.1, forward strand.
GCATCTGCCAACTGTCGGCTGGCCGTCTGAAGCAAAGCAGGATCCGCTTTGCCCTGCAACAATTCATACATGCTCAACCATTGGCGCAAACTCAGGGTTTGCAACCATTTATCATCGTTTTTCGAATGAAAAAGATATAAAAATACTTCGCGCAGATTGGAAAAATCTTTATAAGACGGGCTGAAACGCTCGTAAATCCGTATGCCCATCTCCCGAGTAAAACTATGGCGCGAGAAAATACCCAGCTTAATCAGTGCAGGATAGATGTGAACTTTGGACAACCAGGCATAGAAGCGCAGGCTGAATTGACGGCATAAAGCATCGTCTTGTTTTAAAGTAGATAAAATCAAATCGAAACGTTCGGAAGCCTGTTTTTTGCCTCCTCGGCGCAAAAATTTGATTAATGCATTGAGAATAAGAACAAAGTCGGTATCATTTAAGCGTTCCGACAAAATAATGTGAAGATTTTGATTAGTCAGTTTTTGCATTGTAGTATTATTACATAAAATGAGATATTTAGCAAGAACCTTGGCAAACAGGTCGGATTATATCGCATTCTTTATCAACCCATGGCACAAGATTTTCAATTAATATTCTCTAAAATTCAATGAATAATCAAATCACATAACAAATATATGATGTGAATCAATAAGTAAGAAAGGCCGTCTGAATTCTTTCAGACGGCCTTTTACAACAGCACACTACATTGTTTTAACCTTGTGTAAACAAGAGCTTACCACCCTCTTCTTTAACATGGATTGTGCTATCCGGTGCATATTTGCCTTCAAGCAATGCTTTTGCCAGCGGGTTTTCGATTTCTGACTGAATGGCGCGTTTGAGCGGACGGGCACCATACACAGGATCAAAACCGGCTTCGGCAATCAGATCCAAGGCAGCATCATCGACTTTCAGATGCAGATGTTGTGCTTCCAAACGTTTTTCCAAACCTTTAAGCTGGATTTTCGCAATGCTGCGGATATTGGCTTGATCCAAACCGTGGAACACGACTACTTCATCAATACGGTTGATCATTTCAGGACGGAAATGTTCTTTCACATCCTCCATCACAACTTCTTTCACCGCTTCGTAGTCTTGAGTACCCATTTGTTGGATATGTTGGCTACCGATGTTGGAAGTCATGACGATAACGGTATTTTTGAAGTCCACTGTTCGACCTTGTCCATCGGTCAAGCGGCCGTCATCCAATACTTGCAGCAAGATATTGAATACGTCCGGATGGGCTTTTTCCACTTCATCCAAAAGAATCACGCTGTATGGTTTGCGGCGGACTTGTTCGGTCAGGTAGCCGCCTTCTTCGTAGCCGACATAGCCCGGAGGCGCGCCGATCAGGCGGGCAACGGCGTGTTTTTCCATGTATTCGGACATGTCGATGCGGATGAGGTGGTCTTCGCTGTCAAACAGGAAACCTGCCAGGGCTTTACACAACTCGGTTTTACCCACGCCGGTCGGGCCTAAGAACAAGAAGCTGCCATAAGGTTTATTCGGATCGGCCAAACCGGAACGACTGCGGCGGATAGCGTCAGACACAGCACGCACGGCTTCGTCTTGACCAACCACGCGGCGGTGCAATACTTCTTCCATCTTCAGCAGCTTGTCGCGTTCACCTTCCATCATTTTGGACACAGGGATGCCGGTCATGCGGGAAACGATTTCGGCCACCTCATCCGCGCCGACTTCAGTACGGAAAAGTTTGTTTTGTTTTTTGCCGTCAGGATTGCTTTCTGCCGCTTGCAACTGTGCACCCAATTTCGGCAACTCACCGTATTCGAGTTCGGACGCACGGGCAAAATCGCCTTGACGTTTGGCCTGCTCGATTTTGACTTTGATGTCGTCCATCTGTTTTTTGATGTCGGCAGTGCTGGATGATGCCGCTTTTTCAGCTTTCCAAATTTCGTCCAAATCGGCGTATTCTTTTTGCAGGCCGTCGATTTCCTCGTCTATCAGTTCCAAACGTTTTTTGCTGGCGTCATCGCTTTCTTTGGCAACGTGCATTTTTTCCATTTTGAGCTGGATAATGCGGCGGTCGAGTTTATCCATCTGCTCGGGTTTGCTGTCCAGCTCCATTTTGATACGGCTGGCTGCTTCGTCGATCAAATCAATCGCTTTATCAGGCAGGAAGCGGTCGGTAATATAACGGTCGCTCAACTCCGCTGCGGCAACGATAGCAGGGTCGGTAATATCGATACCGTGGTGGATTTCATAACGCTCTTGCAAACCGCGCAAAATAGCGATGGTATCTTCCACACTTGGCTCGCCAACCAATACTTTTTGGAAGCGGCGTTCGAGTGCCGCATCTTTCTCGATGTATTGACGGTATTCATCCAAAGTAGTCGCACCGATACAGTGCAATTCGCCGCGCGCCAAAGCCGGTTTCAACATATTGCCGGCGTCCATCGCGCCGTCGGTTTTGCCCGCGCCGACCAAAGTATGGATTTCGTCGATGAAAATCAGAGTGTTGCCATCATCTTTAGCCAAGTCGTTCAACACGCCTTTCAAGCGTTCTTCAAATTCGCCACGGTATTTCGCGCCGGCAATCAAAGCCGCCAAGTCCAGAACCAAAAGGCGTTTGTTACGCAGGGATTCGGGTACTTCGCCGTTGACGATACGTTGCGCCAAGCCTTCAACAATAGCGGTTTTACCTACACCAGGCTCACCAATCAGCACAGGGTTGTTTTTGGTACGGCGTTGCAATACTTGAATCGCACGACGGATTTCATCATCACGACCGATAACAGGGTCGAGCTTGCCGTCTCGGGCGCGTTGAGTCAGATCAAGTGTGTATTTTTTCAAAGCATCGCGTTGGTCTTCAGCATTCGCATCGTTCACGTTTTGTCCTCCTCGTACCGCATCGATCGCAGCATTGATATTTTGTTCGGTCGCACCGGCCTCTTTCAAAATTTTACCGGTCGCATCATTCTGCTGAACCAAAGCCAGCAAGAAAAGTTCGCTGGCGATATAGGCATCACCGCGTTTGGTTGCAGCCTTGTCCATCAAGTTCAATACAGCTTGCAGCTCACGGCTAGGCATAATATCGCCACCTTGACCGGATACTTTTGGCAAGCTGCTCAAATGTTGCTGCAAACGTTGTTTTACTTGAGGCACATTCACACCTGCATGAGCCAGTAACGCAGCAGCACCACTGTTTTGATCGTCAAGCAACGCTTTTAAGATAAAGCCTGCCTCAAGGTAGCTGCTGTCCGCAGCCAAAGCCAGACTTTGACCTTCTTGCAGAGCTTGCTGAAATTTGGCAGTCAATTTATCAAATCTCATTTTAAGTTCCTCTTCAAATATATTCTGTTAGAACCTATATAAGCGCAAATGTGGATAACTCAAGAGCCATTTACTCATTAATCAATAATTTTTCACTATCTTATTGTTTTATAGTGTTTTATTTTTTAAATTTTATGTGTATAACTTTTATTATCCAGTTACCCTTTACTCAAAAGGCCGTCTGAAAAATCAAGAATAATCAGGTATAATCGGCACCATATTTATTTTCAGACGGCCTTTGTGCCGAAGGATACTTTCATGAGCAAAAAACGAGTTTTAACAGGCGTTACCACAACAGGTATTCCACACTTGGGCAACTATGTCGGTGCCATCCGCCCGGCTATCCGCGCAGCGCAAGATTCCAATACTGAATCATTCCTCTTTTTGGCCGACTATCACGGCATCATCAAATGTCATGAGCCGGAAATGATTCATCAATCTACTCAAGCTGTTGCCGCCACATGGCTCGCCTGCGGACTCAATCCGGAACAGACCACTTTCTACCGTCAAAGCGACATTCCCGAAGTGATGGAGTTGAACTGGATTCTGACCTGTATCACCGCAAAAGGCCTGATGAACCGCGCCCACGCTTATAAAGCTGCAGTACAGGCAAATACCGAAAATGGTCAGGAAGATCCGGATCATGGTGTGGAAATGGGCCTGTACAGCTACCCTATCCTCATGACTGCCGACATCCTTATGTTCAATGCCCATGAAGTTCCAGTTGGTCGCGACCAAATCCAACACGTTGAAATGGCTCGCGATATTGCCGGCCGCTTCAATCACCGCTTCCAAGAACTCTTCACCCTGCCTGAAGTAAAAATCGACGAAAACGTCGAACTCTTGGTCGGCTTGGACGGACGCAAAATGTCTAAATCCTACGGCAACACCATTCCGCTTTGGGAAAACGACAAGAAAACCCAAAAATCGGTCAACAAAATCATCACCAACATGAAAGAGCCCGGTGAACCAAAACAGCCTGATGAAAGTCCTCTGTTTGAAATCTACAAAGCCTTCTCTACGCCGTCTGAAACTGCCGAGTTCACACAAATGCTGGCCGAAGGCCTTGCTTGGGGCGAAGCCAAGAAACTCTTGGGCGCAAAAATCAATGCCGAACTTGCAGAACCGCGCGAGCGTTACAATGAATTGACAGCCAAACCCTCTCAAATTGAAGACATTTTGCAGGCCGGCGCACAAAAAGCGCGTAAAGAAGCACGCGAATTATTGGATAAAGTACGCGATGCAGTAGGTATTCGTCCGTTGAAATAATAGCAAGGCCGTCTGAAAATTTCAGACGGCCATAATATCGTTTATCATTTGAAATATAACCGTTTTTCTAGGGTTTCTCATATGAAAAAAATCTTCCCCCTTATCTTGTTCAGCCTTTCATTGGCTGCCTGCGGCGGTAAATCTGAAGATACTGCAGCCAATGATGCTGCCTCAGACAAAGCACCCAAGCCCACCTTCAAAGTTAAATATATCGATGAACAAGCCATAGCCGGTTTGGATTTGGGTACAGCTCAAGAAGGCGAAACCAAAGAAGGTAAAAAACAACGTACCTACCCGATTAACGGCATAGAGGGTGGTGTCATCAATCTGATTGGCAAGCACCCTACCGACTTAGAAGTCATCAGCGGCCAATGCATGGAAAAAAATGAAAAAGGCGTTTCAGTCGGCTGGTCAGCCAACGGCGTCTGCCACACTGCCTTTGCAAAAATGGTGGACAATATTGCCCAAGACGGCAGCAAACTGACCGACTATCTGATTTCACACGCTGCTTTGCAGCCTTATACCGAAGGAAAAAGCGGCTATGCCGCCGTACAAAACGGCCGCTATATTTTAGAAATTGACAGCGAAGGCATGTTCTATTTCCGTCGCCGTCATTACTAAACTCCTGACCATCCTATTTTCCCCCTGACACAAGGACTGAATCATGGCCCAAGTTACTTTCCAAGGCTCACCTATTTCTACAAACGGCAATTTGCCTGCCATCGGCCAAGTTGCACCTGATTTCACATTGGTAGCGGCGGACCTATCTGAGAAATCATTGGTTGACTTTGCAGGCAAACGCAAAGTGCTGAATATTTTCCCCAGCATTGACACTGGCGTATGCGCCCAATCCGTCCGCACTTTCAACAAACGTGCCTCGTCTTTGGACAATACCGTCGTCTTGTGCATTTCTGCCGATTTACCGTTTGCACAAGCCCGTTTCTGCGGCGCAGAAGGTTTGGAAAATGTAGTGACACTTTCCACATTCCGCAGCAGCTTTTCTAACGATTACGGTGTTACACTGACAGAAAGCCCATTACGCGGCCTAACTGCCCGTGCAGTGGTGGTTTTGAATGAGCAAAACCAAGTTCTCCACGCTGAGCTGGTATCTGAAATTGCGAACGAGCCTGACTACGAAGCTGCTTTGGCTGTTTTGTAATTAACCAAATAAAATCAGGCCGTCTGAAAATTTTCAGACGGCCTGAGACCTTTAGCTTATCTTCAAAATAAAAACGGTAGCTTAAAAGCTACCGTTTTCTGTTTCAAACCTTATACAGATTTATCTGTTTTGTCTGCCTCTACTGACTCAGTATTCTGAACCTCATTTTGCTCAACAGGTTCAGTAGCTTCAGCAACAGGCGCTTCAGACTCTTCTACTTTGTCATCACGGACATTGTGGCTGTAATCTTTAGGTGGACTAGGCTGTTTACCGGCCATAATTTCCAAAACTTGGTCTCGATCGATGGTTTCCCAATCCATCAGTGCTTTGCACATGGTTTCCATCTTATCGCGATTTTCATCCAAGATTTTGTAGGCCACTTGGTATTGCTCATCCAAAATACGGCGGATTTCCGCATCGATATCTTGTTGGGTTTTCTCGGAAATATTTTGAGAACGGGTTACGCTGCGACCCAAGAACACTTCACCTTCGTTCTCAGCATAAACCATCACCCCCATTTTGTCGCTCATACCATAACGCGTTACCATCTCGCGTGCCATTTGAGTTGCACGCTCGAAGTCGTTAGATGCGCCGGTAGAAATACGACCGACAAAAATATCTTCAGCAATACGACCACCAAATAAGATTGAGATCTGGCTCAGCATTTGGTCTTTGTACATGCTGATACGGTCACGCTCAGGCAGCTGCCAAGTCAAACCCAATGCACGGCCACGAGGCATAATCGTTACTTTGTGAACCGGATCGGTAAACGGCAGGCTTTCCGCTACGATTGCATGACCGGCCTCATGATAGGCCGTCGCACGTTTTTCATCTTCGTGCATAACCATGCTGCGACGTTCCGGACCCATGTAGATTTTGTCTTTAGCATCTTCAAAGTCGCTTTGATCGACTTTAACTTTATTGCGACGACCGGCAAACAAAGCTGCTTCATTGACCAAGTTCGCCAAATCCGCACCTGAAAAACCAGGGGTACCACGTGCTAAAGAAGTTAAATCTACGGATGCATCCAAAGGTACTTTTTTAGCGTGTACTTTCAAGATTTGCTCACGGCCACGGATATCGGGCAATGGAACAACGACTTGACGGTCAAAACGGCCCGGACGCTGCAACGCAGGGTCAAGTACATCAGGACGGTTGGTTGCTGCGATCACAATAACGGTTTGGTTACTTTCAAAACCATCCATTTCAACCAACAATTGATTCAATGTTTGCTCACGCTCATCATTGCCACCACCCAAACCGGCACCGCGCTGACGGCCGACAGCATCAATTTCATCGATAAAGATGATACATGGCGCGTTTTTCTTGGCCTGCTCGAACATATCGCGGACACGGCTCGCACCGACACCGACAAACATTTCTACGAAGTCAGAACCTGAAATACTGAAGAATGGCACACCGGCCTCACCAGCAATCGCTTTAGCCAGCAATGTTTTACCCGTACCAGGGCTACCGGCCAACAAAATACCGCGCGGTACACGACCGCCCAGACTTTGGTAACGGTTAGGCGATTTCAGGTAATCCACGATTTCTTGTACTTCTTCTTTAGCCTCATCACAACCGGCAACATCGGCAAAAGTAACTTTATTGGAATCTTTGTCCAACAAACGTGCACGGCTCTTACCAAAAGAGAATGCGCCGCCTTTACCGCCACCGCCGCTTTGCATGCGCATGAAGTAGAACCATGCGCCAATCAACAACAAAACAGGCAGCAGGCTGTAAAACAGACTGGCCAGCATGCTTGGTTTTTCTTCCGGAGTCACTTTGACGCGTACTTTGTTGTCCAACAGTGTTTTAACCAAGTTGTCATCCAAAGGCGCATTGGTATAGAAGGCAGTTTTATCGGTGCGCTCACCTTTAATCAGATAGCCGCTGACAACAGATCCTTCAATATTGACATTGGATACTTCGCCACTATTAACTTGCTGAATAAATTGAGAATATTCGATTTGCTGTTTATCTTCCTGCTTATCGCTGAGTGCATTGAATGCTGCTAAAAGCATAGCACCACCCACTACCCAGACTAATATGTTTTTAATGGTATTCCCCACTGAACAGGCTCCATGGTTACAAAATAAATAAAATCAAGGGAAAGAATTTTAAAGCACCCACCCTACATTGTCAGCGTTTATTTTTACCTAATAGGTAAATCTCACTGGAACGATTGCGGGAAGCATCCGGCTTTCGGGTTTGTACACTGGCAAAAATTTCACGCATAGCCGCCGTATACTCTTGATAACCCGCGCCTTGAAACACCTTCACTAAAAAACTGCCTCCGGTTTTCAAATGTTGTGAGGCAAAATCCAAAGCCAGTTCACACAAATAAAAACTGCGTGCCTGGTCTGTTACGGCATTGCCTGACATATTGGGTGCCATATCACAGATTACAAGGTCTAACGGACGATTATCCAATAAGGCTTCAAACTGCTCCAAAACAGCATCTTCCCTAAAGTCGCCCTGAATAAACGACACGCCTTCAATAGCATCCATCGGCAAAATATCCAAAGCAAAGACTGCCCCAGTTTTACCGACCAGCTTGGCCGCCACTTGTGACCAACTTCCCGGCGCGCTGCCCAAATCCGCCAAAACCGTACCTGGTTTGATTAATTTATCTTTTTGATTGATTTCCAATAACTTATAAGCCGCTCTAGCACGATATCCGTCCTTTTGTGCCATATGGACATAATGATCGTTGACGTGCTCATGCAGCCATGCTTTTGAAGATTTTGAGCGTACAGCCATCTTGATTTGAAATGCTTAAGTTAAAATCAGCATTGTACGTTATTTCCCCCGTAAATGTTCTAAATCGCGTACAATATAGCCATTATTCTTTTTAATTGGATACTTATTAATATGAGCGACAACAAATTAAGCACCAAAGAAATTTTGGCATTGAAAGCCCAAGCACACCACCTCCACCCTGTCGTTATGGTTGGCCAACAAGGCTTGACCGACTCGGTCATCAAAGAAACCGATGCTGCATTGACAGCGCACGAATTGATTAAAGTCCGTGTTTTTGGCGATGATCGTGCTGAACGTATTGAAATTTGTGATGCCCTGTGTGAAACACTGGGTGCTCAACTGGTGCAACATATTGGCAAATTACTTGTTTTGTGGCGTAAAAAACCGGACGATAAATAATTTAAACTGAATAAACAGCAGAAGTATTTTCTCAACCCACTTTATCATATCCTTCTGTTGTATTTATGCAGCATAAAACAAATTATTCCATTATTCTAAGCATAAAAATACAAATACGGTTGTCTGTTTTTGTAAATAACCTCAAAATTACAAAATCATAACGGCCGCACCTTGTCGGCCGATAATTTTATTCTTAATCCTTCACAAAATATAAAAGCAAACCGATGAATGCTCAACAATATGAAGAATCTTTTCTGCTAGCAGAAAAATTAATCACTCAAGACCCGCCTGACTTTGCACGAGCCATCCCATTGCTCTGCGAAGCAGCAGAAGCCGGACATATTGAGGCTGCATTTCAGCTGGCAGGATGCCTGATCGAACACCACGAAAATGAGCAAGATTTAGCAATTGCAGTTGAATATTTAAAACAAGCTGCAAGAGCTGGTCATCCATATGCCCGCTATAATCTTCTCCAGTTACAAGAAAATAATGGAATAGAAGTAGAAAAGCTCATTGCAGCCTATCAAGAGCTTGCCGAAGAAGGATTGGCTCCTGCCCAACTGCACCTGATGCGTTTATACGCAGACAATGGCAATGACCAAGAAGCAGTCAAATGGGCATTAAAAGCTGCCGAACAACAAAATCCTCAAGCACAATACTTCTTAGCCCAACATTACCAATACTCCAGCTCTCCTGATTTGGAATATTCCCATAAACTTTATCAGCAATCCGCTGCACAGGGATTTATTGCGGCACACTGGCAACTCGGCCTTCAATACAAATTGGGGCAAGGTGTTGCACAAAATCCTGAAAAAGCCATCGAACATTTGCGTATTGCCGCCGATTACGACATTGTTCCGGCGCAAACTTCTCTTGGAGAACTCTTAGCCGCATCAAATCCTGCTGAAGCATTGAAATGGTTCGAAAAAGCTGCCGAACAAGGTGACAGTAATGCGCATATAGCACTTGCCGAAATATATCTATTGGGTAAAAACACCGAACGAGACCCTCAAAAGGCCTATCAGCACGCTAAATTTGCTGCGGATCAAAATGATCCGGAAGGTTTGCGCCTTTTAGGTGATATCTATCGCTACGGATTGGGACGAGCAGTTGATGCAGACACCGCACGTCAATATTATCAACGCTCGGCTGATTTAGGTAATCTTGTCGCTTACCAAAAACTTCTGTCTGACAGCGCATTGAATAACCAGCAAAACTATGAGCTGACGAAAGAAATTGCCCTCCAACGTCAGGAAGCTGAACGTTTGTACAAGCTGGCATTTGCAGCGCACTATGGCTTAAAACGCCAACAGAATTACGCTGAAGCACTGGATCTATATCACCAGTCCGCAGAACGTGGGCACAGCAAATCCCAAACCAATCTTGGCATGATGTATTACAGTGGACAAGGTGTACCTGTCGACTACGCCCAAGCTGCAAAATGGTTTGAAGCAGCGGCCAAACAAAGAGACACAATGGCTCAATATAATCTTGCCTGTCTGTATTATCATGGTATGGGCGTAGAAAAAGACATCAACAATGCTTGTTTCTGGCTACAAGAAGCCATCCAACATGGACATGAACAGCAAGACGTTCTCAAAGAGCTTTTGGCTCAATGGAAGCAATTCGCTCAAAAGGCCTCTACCGCGTAAAGGCCGTCTGAAATTCTCACTTCCTACATAAATGACATGTCAGAGCTAAACCAAACAGTCTGTACATGTCATTTTTTCATTTACCCTTCCTCAATAATCATCATCTTCAAATCCCATTCCCTCTTAATTCTCTTTAAGTCTTCAGATGGCCTATTCTCTTTGTAAAGAATCAGATAATCTAAATTTTCCCTTTCAAACCCTAAATCTAGCCCAAACTTTCAATTTACAACAAAATTTGAAAATATTTTTCGTATTCGAATTCATTTACTCAAACATCTGATACTTTTTTACTGTATCTACTCGATATCCCGATTTAAAAACAAGCTCCATAACTCTTTAAAAAAATCCTAATTTCAACCTTTACATCCTATCAATATCTACAGCATGATTTGCCAGTTTGCCCAATTACTGATAGGATTTGCAGGTTAGCCGGTTCGCAAAAAGTTCAATTCTTTCTGGTTTTTCATCAACGGTTATAACGTATTGAAAATATTTCAGTAATTAAAACTTTTTTCGAATTTGACTCTAGGAATTTTCGTTTTTAACTCATATCTGTTCGCAAACGAAAATATCGGAGTAATACTCCGTCATTGAAAAACACTCAACACAAGGATAGATATTATGTCCACCCAATTACACGATGTTGACCCAATTGAAACCAAAGAATGGTTAGACGCGTTAAGCTCTGTTTTAGAATATGAAGGCAGCGAACGCGCCCAGTATCTCCTGGAAAGTTTGGTCAAATACAGCCGTGACAAAGGCATCCGTATGCCTCACGGTACCACTACTCCATACTTGAACACCGTTTCCGTTGAAGACGAAAAAGGCATCCCTGGCGACCAAAACATCGAACACCGCATCCGTGCATTCGTTCGTTGGAACGCTGCCGCTATCGTTTTGCGCGCAGGTAAAAAAGATTTGGAATTGGGTGGACACATTGCATCTTTCCAATCAGCCGCCACTATGTACGAAGTCGGCTTCAACCACTTCTGGAAAGCTAAAGGCGAAGGTGAAGAAGGCGATTTGGTATTCTTCCAAGGCCACGTAGCCCCTGGTATCTACGCACGCGCGTTCGTTGAAGGCCGTCTGACTGAAGACCAGCTGAACAACTTCCGTCAAGAAGTTAACGGTAAAGGTCTGCCTTCTTACCCTCACCCTCACCTGTTGCCTGACTTCTGGCAATTCCCAACCGTATCCATGGGTCTTGGCCCATTGATGGCGATTTACCAAGCACGCTTCCTGAAATACTTGGAATCTCGCGGCCTGGCTAAAACCAAAGGCCGTAAAGTATGGGTATTCTGTGGCGACGGCGAAATGGACGAACCTGAAAGCCAAGGTGCTATTGCTCTGGCTTCACGCGAAGGCTTGGACAACTTGGTATTCGTCATCAACTGTAACCTGCAACGTTTGGACGGCCCAGTACGCGGTAACGGCAAAATCATTCAAGAGCTGGAAGGCAACTTTGCCGGCGCCGGCTGGAATGTTGTGAAAGTCATCTGGGGTCGTCGTTGGGACCGCCTCTTGGCAAAAGACAAAGACGGCATTCTGCGCAAACGCATGGAAGAGTGCCTGGATGGCGACTACCAAACTTACAAATCCAAAGACGGTGCATACGTTCGCGAACACTTCTTCAATACACCTGAACTGAAAGCATTGGTCGCCGATATGACCGATGAACAAATTTGGGCATTGAACCGTGGTGGTCATGACCCTCAAAAAGTGTACAACGCTTACGACCGGGCTGTGAACCACGCAGACGGCAAACCTACTGTAATCTTGGCGAAAACCATTAAAGGTTACGGTATGGGTGCATCCGGCGAAGGTCAAAACGTTGCCCACCAAGCCAAAAAAATGGACAAAGCGTCTCTGAAACAATTCCGTGACCGCTTTGACATTCCGGTAACTGACGAGCAAATCGACAGTGGCGACCTGCCTTACCTGACTTTTGCTCCTGACAGCGAAGAATACAAATACCTGCACGCCCGCCGCGAAGCCTTGGGCGGTTACCTACCTCAACGTCATCCGACAAAAGAGGTATTGGAAGTGCCTGAGTTGTCCGCATTCGATGCTCAACTGAAATCCAGCGGTGATCGTGAATTCTCAACCACCATGGCATTTGTCCGCATTCTGTCTACCCTGTTGAAAGACAAAAAAATCGGCAAACGCGTCGTACCTATCGTTCCTGACGAAAGCCGTACTTTCGGGATGGAAGGTATGTTCCGCCAATACGGTATTTGGAACCCTAAAGGTCAACAATACACCCCTCAAGATAAAGACCAACTGATGTTCTACAAAGAATCTGTTGACGGTCAAATCTTGCAAGAAGGTATTAACGAGCCAGGCGCAATGGCTGACTGGATCGCGGCTGCAACCAGCTACGCAAACAACGACTTTGCCATGATTCCTTTCTACATTTACTACTCTATGTTCGGTTTCCAACGTGTCGGCGATTTGGCATGGGCTGCCGGCGATATGCACGCACGCGGCTTCCTGTTGGGTGGTACTGCCGGCCGTACAACACTGAACGGTGAAGGCCTGCAACACGAAGACGGCCACAGTCACATTCAAGCCGATTTGATCCCGAACTGCGTTTCTTACGATCCGACCTTCCAATACGAAGTAGCTGTTATCGTACAAGACGGTCTGCGCCGTATGTATGCCAATAACGAAGACGTGTTCTACTACATCACCCTGATGAACGAGAACTACGCTCATCCTGACATGCCTGAAGGCGTGGAACAAGACATCCTGAAAGGTATGTACTTGCTGAAAGCCGGTGACAAAGGCGACAAGAAAGTTCAATTGATGGGTTCCGGTACCATCCTGCAAGAAGTGATTGCCGGTGCCGAATTGCTGAAAGCCGACTTCGGCGTAGAAGCAGACATTTGGTCTTGCCCGTCCTTCAACCTGTTGCACCGCGACGCCATCGAAGTAGAACGTTTCAACCGCCTGCATCCGCTGGAAGCTGAAAAAGTGCCTTTCGTTACCTCACAACTGCAAGGTCATGACGGTCCGGTTATTGCCGCTACCGACTATATCCGCAGCTATGCTGACCGTATCCGCGCCTACATCCCTAACGACTACCACGTCTTGGGTACTGACGGCTTCGGTCGCTCCGACAGTCGTGCCAACCTGCGCAGCTTCTTTGAAGTTGACCGCTACAACGTTGCCGTTGCTGCATTGAGCGCATTGGCAGAGCAAGGCAAAGTCAGCAAAGAAACCGTTCAACAAGCCATTGAAAAATATGGTATCAAAGCCGATTTAGCTCCTAGCTGGAAACGCTAATTGATGTTTCAGACGGCCTGTTTGCTTCATTCAGACATCAGGCCGTCTGAAAACCGAATGCTTGAATGGTTTGAACGAACTGTACCGATGCCGTGTGAAACAGTTTTTTTCAGACGGCATCCAACTGAAAACATTAAAGGAACTCAAATGAGTATCGTAGAAATCAAAGTCCCTGATATCGGCGGTCATGAAAACGTCGACATCATCGCCGTAGAAGTCAAAGCGGGCGACACCATCGCCGTTGACGACACTCTGATTACGTTGGAAACCGACAAAGCCACTATGGATGTACCTGCTGATGCAGCCGGCGTCGTGAAAGAAGTTAAAGTTAAAGTGGGCGATAAAATCTCTGAAGGCGGCGTGATTCTGACCGTTGAAACCGGTGCTGCCGCTGCTGATGCCGCTCCGGCTCCTGCAGCAGAAGCTCCTGCTGCTCCAGTTGCTGCGCCTGCAGCCGCTCCTGCCGGTGGCGCTACTGTACAAGTTGTTGTACCTGATATCGGTGGCCACTCTGACGTAGACGTTATTGCCGTTGAAGTTAAAGTCGGCGACACTGTTGCCGTTGACGACACCCTGATTACTTTGGAAACCGACAAAGCCACCATGGACGTACCATGTACCGAAGCCGGTGTGGTTAAAGCCGTATTCCTGAAAGTTGGCGACAAAGTATCCGAAGGCTCTGCCATTATCGAAGTAGAAACTGCCGGCTCTGCTGCAGCAGCCCCTGCTCCTGCCGCTCAAGCTGCCGCACCTGCACCGGCTGCCGCTCCGGCTCCTGCTGCACCAGCCGCTGCACCTGCTGCACCTGCACCGGTTGCTCCTGCTGCTGCCAAAATTGACGAAGCTGCATTTGCCAAAGCTCATGCAGGTCCTTCTGCACGTAAACTGGCACGCGAATTGGGCGTAGATTTGGGTCAAGTCAAAGGTACCGGTCTGAAAGGCCGTATCATGGGCGAAGACGTTAAAGCTTTCGTTAAATCCGTTATGCAAAGCGGTGCAGGCAAACCTGCCGCTGCCTCTTTGGGCGGTGGTCTGGACTTGTTGCCATGGCCTAAAGTTGACTTCTCTAAATTCGGCAGCGTCGAAGTTAAAGAACTGTCTCGCATTAAGAAAATCTCCGGTCAAAACCTGTCTCGCAACTGGGTTGTGATTCCTCACGTTACCGTACACGAAGAAGCGGACATGACCGAATTGGAAGAATTCCGCAAACAACTGAACAAAGAATGGGAACGCGAAGGCGTGAAACTGTCTCCATTGGCGTTCATCATTAAAGCCTCTGTTTCTGCGCTGAAAGCCTTCCCTGAATTCAACGCCTCTCTGGATGGCGACAACCTGGTGCTGAAAAACTACTTCAACATCGGTTTCGCTGCCGACACGCCAAACGGCTTGGTTGTTCCAGTGATCAAAGACGTGGATCAAAAAGGCTTGAAACAAATCAGCCAAGAGCTGACCGAATTGTCTAAAAAAGCCCGCGAAGGCAAGCTCAAACCGCAAGAAATGCAAGGCGCATGCTTTACCATTTCCAGCTTGGGCGGTATCGGCGGCACAGGCTTCACGCCAATCGTGAATGCTCCTGAAGTTGCCATCTTGGGCGTGTGCAAATCCCAAATCAAACCGGTTTGGAACGGCAAAGAATTTGCTCCTCGCCTGATGTGCCCATTGAGCCTGTCCTTCGACCACCGCGTCATTGACGGTGCCGCCGGTATGCGCTTTACCGTATTCCTGGCTAACCTGTTGAAAGACTTCCGCCGCATTACTCTGTAATCCAAACATTTTCAGACGGCCTTTTTACTCAGGCCGTCTGAAAAAGGAAGTCCGAACATCATTCAGAAAGATTAGACATGAGCTTAGTTGAATTAAAAGTGCCCGACATTGGCGGTCACGAAAATGTAGATATTATTGCGGTTGAAGTAAATGTAGGCGACACCATTGCTGTGGACGATACCCTGATTACTTTGGAAACCGATAAAGCCACTATGGACGTACCTGCCGAAGTTGCGGGTGTCGTTAAAGAAGTTAAAGTTAAAGTCGGCGATAAAATCTCCGAAGGCGGCTTGATTGCAGTCGTTGAAGCCGAAGGTGCGGCTGCCGCTCCTAAAGCCGAAGCGCCTGCCGCTCCTGCACAAGAAGCCCCTAAAGCTGCTGCTCCAGCTCCTCAAGCTGCTCAATTCGGCGGTTCTGCCGATGCTGAGTACGACGTAGTAGTATTGGGTGGCGGCCCTGGCGGTTATTCCGCTGCATTTGCCGCTGCTGACGAAGGCCTGAAAGTTGCCATCGTTGAACGTTACAAAACCTTGGGCGGTGTTTGCTTGAACGTCGGCTGTATCCCTTCCAAAGCCCTGTTGCACAATGCTGCCGTTATCGATGAAGTACGCCACTTGGCTGCCAACGGTATCAAATACCCTGAGCCTGAACTCGATATCGACATGCTGCGCGGCTACAAAGACGGCGTGGTTTCCCGCTTGACTACCGGTTTGGCCGGTATGGCCAAAGGCCGTAAAGTAGACGTCATCCAAGGCGACGGCCAATTCTTAGATCCGCACCACTTGGAAGTGTCGCTGACTACCGGCGACGTGTACGAGCAAGCGATTCCTACCGGCAAGAAAAAAATCGTTGCCTTCAAAAACTGTATCATTGCAGCAGGCAGCCGCGTAACCAAACTGCCTTTCATTCCTGAAGATCCTCGCATCATCGATTCCAGCGGTGCACTGGCTCTGAAAGAAGTACCGGGCAAGCTGTTGATCATCGGCGGCGGTATTATCGGTCTCGAAATGGGTACAGTTTACAGCACTCTGGGTTCTCGCCTGGATGTGGTTGAAATGATGGACGGCCTGATGCAAGGCGCAGACCGCGACTTGGTTAAAGTATGGCAAAAACAAAACGAATACCGTTTTGACAACATCATGATCAACACCAAAACTGTTGCTGTCGAGCCTAAAGAAGACGGTGTTTACGTTACCTTCGAAGGTGCAAATGCGCCTAAAGAGCCACAACGTTACGATGCCGTACTCGTAGCTGCCGGTCGTGCGCCTAACGGCAAACTGATCAGCGCTGAAAAAGCCGGTGTTGCTGTGACTGACCGCGGCTTCATCGAAGTTGACAAACAAATGCGTACAAACGTGCCGCACATCTACGCCATCGGCGATATCGTCGGTCAACCGATGTTGGCACACAAAGCCGTTCACGAAGGCCATGTTGCCGCTGAAAACTGCGCCGGCCACAAAGCCTACTTCGACGCACGCGTTATTCCGGGCGTTGCCTACACTTCTCCTGAGGTGGCATGGGTTGGCGAAACCGAGTTGTCTGCCAAAGCCTCCGGCCGCAAAATCACCAAAGCCAACTTCCCATGGGCTGCTTCCGGCCGTGCGATTGCCAACGGTTGCGACAATGGTTTTACCAAGCTGATTTTTGATGCTGAAACCGGCCGCATCATCGGTGGCGGTATCGTCGGTCCTAACGGCGGCGATATGATCGGTGAAGTCTGCTTGGCGATTGAAATGGGCTGTGATGCAGCCGATATCGGTAAAACCATCCACCCACACCCAACCCTGGGCGAATCCATCGGTATGGCTGCGGAAGTAGCACTGGGTGTATGTACCGACCTGCCGGCTCAGAAAAAGAAATAAGTTCACTCAAATAAAATTTGAACGAACTTGATGGAACAAAGGCCGTCTGAATGTTTCAGACGGCCTTTTCGCAAACAAGGAGACTCAATATGAAAAAAATCGAAGCTATTATCAAACCTTTCAAACTCGACGATGTACGCGAAGTCTTGACCGAAATCGGCATTACCGGCATGACTGTCAGCGAAGTCAAAGGTTTCGGCCGCCAAAAAGGCCACACGGAAATTTATCGTGGCGCGGAATACGCAGTCGATTTTCTGCCTAAAGTGAAAATCGAATTGGTATTGGCTGCCGATAAAGTCGATCAAGCTGTTGATGCCATTTTAGAAACCGCGCATTCCGGCAAAATCGGTGACGGTAAAATCTTTATTTATCCGGTTGAAGAAGCTATCCGTATCCGTACCGGTGAACGCTCGGAAGCAGCGCTTTAATAGAAATCGCAAAATACAGAATACAAATGCCGTCTGAAAATAAGTCGTAGCGTGGTTTGCTCAGGACTTATTTTTCAAACGGCATTAATTGAATACCCCCCATTTTCTAAAGTCTATCCAAGTAAACCTATTATCGAAAACCTCACGCTATCAAGCATGGAGGAGTTTGAGGTAATGCTTCACCTGACCTTCGTGAACGACTTTACCGTATCAAATAACTCTTTCCAAAGTAGTGCTTACCCAATCCCATACTTGCAAAACCTCAATGCCCTCCTTTTAAAATCAAATTCCTCGTATTTTTTTCCTATTCTTATTGTTGCCTAACTTTTCAGACGACCCCTTTCTTTATCCAAACTCCGTTATAATGACGGCTTTAAAATTAATTTATCCAAAGACAGTCTTATCATGAAACACATCCACATTATCGGTATCGGCGGCACATTTATGGGCGGCGTAGCGGCTATTGCCAAAGAAGCAGGTTTTAAAGTCAGCGGTTGCGACGCAAAGATGTATCCGCCGATGAGCACCCAGCTTGAAGTCTTGGGCATTGACGTACACGAAGGCTTTGATGCCGCTCAATTGGACAAATTTAAAGCCGATATTTACGTTATCGGTAATGTTGCCAAACGCGGCATGGATGTGGTTGAAGCCATTTTGAACAAAGGCCTGCCTTATATTTCCGGCCCGCAATGGCTGGCTGAAAACGTATTGCACCATCATTGGGTACTCGGCGTGGCCGGAACACACGGCAAAACGACCACAGCCTCCATGCTCGCCTGGGTCTTAGAATATGCCGGACTCGCACCAGGCTTCCTGATTGGCGGCGTACCGGAAAACTTCAGCGTTTCCGCCCGTCTGCCGCAAACTCCGCGCCAAGACCCTAACTCAAAATCCCCATTCTTCGTTATCGAAGCCGATGAATACGATACTGCCTTTTTCGACAAACGCTCCAAATTCGTACACTACCGTCCGCGTACCGCCATTTTGAACAATTTAGAATTCGACCACGCCGACATTTTTGCCGATTTGGGCGCCATTCAAACCCAATTCCATCATTTGGTACGCACCGTGCCGTCTGAAGGCCTCATCGTCTGCAACGGCCAGCAGCAAAGCCTGCAAGATACTCTGGATAAAGGCTGCTGGACACCCGTAGAAAAATTCGGTACCGAACAAGGCTGGCAGATTGGGACCGTCCATGCCGACGGCTCGTTCGACGTACGCCATCACGGCGAAACAGTCGGACACGTCGCTTGGGAACTGATGGGCGAACACAACCGCATGAACGCCCTCGCCGTTATCTCTGCCGCGCGTCATGCCGGTGTCGATATTCAGACGGCCTGCGAAGCTTTGAGTGCATTTAAAAACGTCAAACGCCGTATGGAAATCAAAGGCACGGTAAACGGCATCACCGTTTACGACGACTTTGCCCACCACCCGACCGCCATCGAAACCACCATCGAAGGCCTGCGCCAGCGCGTCGGTAACGCCCGCATCCTCGCCGTCCTCGAGCCACGTTCCAACACCATGAAACTCGGCACCATGAAAGCCGCCCTGCCCGCAAGCCTCAAAGGTGCCGACCAAGTGTTCTGCTACGCCGGTGGCGTGGACTGGAACGTTGCCGAAGCCCTCGCGCCTTTAGGCAGCAAGCTGCACGTCGGCAAAGACTTCGATGCCTTTGTTGCCGAAATCGTGAAAAATGCCGAAGCAGGCGACCAGATTTTGGTCATGAGCAATGGCGGTTTCGGCGGAATACACGGAAAGTTGCTGGAAGCGTTGAAATAAGGGTTTGTTGAAAGTTTTGAATGATTGAGGCTGTCTGAAAACCGGAATTTGGTTTTCAGACGGCCTTTTTGTTGTGAAGTAATGAGATGGGAAAAAAAACGATATTTCCGGCGAATCAGGTTTGGCTATAAACCAAGTCGGGTTTGCCATTTGCCTTTATTTAGTTTTTTTAGGCGGTTTGGTATTTTGGCTTTCTATTGCCTTTCGGTATAGATCAAACAGGAAGGCGACGCGTTCTGCCTCATCGTCGGTGTTTTTACCTTTTTTGTAGCCGTAGGCTTTATCTACTGCTTTGTCGAGGGCGGCGTGTGCTTTGACGAGGTCGGGATAGCCTGCGTCGGGAGCATAAAGTTCAGCGAGCGTAGGGGGAGGCAGATCATTAGCAAGCGCATCGGCGCGGTATTTCTCGCGAATGTCAAGGATGGCTTGGGCGGCAGCTTCGATGGCGGAACGGAGGGGATTGTTTTCAGACGGCCTTGGCGTTTCGCCTTTTTTGCCCGAAGCTTCCTGACAGGCAGTTTCGTCATCGTTGGGTTTACAGCAGCTTTCTGGGAAGGGGAAGTTGTTATATACAATTAAACTGGAATAGCTGTAATCGCTTTTCAGACGGCCTGAAACAGTACGCATAAAGGCATTATGCATAGTGGAGCAGAGAATGCCAAAGTGGTAAAGAGTGGCATTAGGTAACATGAAGAGCTTATCTCCGGCAATAGTTTGGGAATCCAAATAGCCGATGGGAATGAAACGGCGATTTTCAGAAGATACTTTAGGGATGGCAAGGTAATTGCCGTCTGAAATATTGCGTAATTGCTGGAAAAGCCAAGGAGTCATAGCATCTTTTTGAGTTTGCTTATCTTTACTAGCCTCACGCATGGCTTTGACTGCCTGAATACGGGCTTGGACTTGAGGCATCTGTTTCAGGTCATGGTTGCGTTTGACATCAGGTACGCCGTTAAACCAAATGCACCAACGTTCGATACCATTAAGAAATTCGTTACCCATCGAGAAGGCACGGATGTAGTTTGCCACCAATGGTTCGGTAGCAATCAAGGCTTCTTTTTCATCGGTGGAAAGGATAAGGTTGCCGCCTTCGGTAGGCTTGCCGCCACTAACCATTTCAATTTCTCCGCTGATTTGGGTTTTGCGCTTGGCAATAATCAAATCGGGCGCATCAATCAGATAAGGATTGATGTTGGCTACGGCGTGTTTTTGGGGTTCACCTTTGATGTCGGGATAGTCGTAGAGGTATTTGGGCAGAGCGAGATTTGCCGAAGCGTTTGCGCCGCCGTTTTCAGACGACGTTTGCGGTTTGCGGCTAAAGCCGACGATGATGCAATGGACGGCGGCTTTGCCTGCGGCTTGGCTCGTCCATTGGAAGGTACGGTGGGCAAAGTTGATTTCAATGCCTTGGTTCAAAAGGCTGCCCCAAAGGATTTCGACCTGCTGGCCTTGGCAGATGGAATTGGTGGAAACAAATGCCGTCTGAACTTGGGGATTCTGCGCCATGATGCCGGCGGCTTTGACGTACCAGTTGCAGACGTAATCCAACAGGCCGTAGCCTTTAATATGGCCGCAGATGCTTTCGAGGTCGTTTTTCTGCTCTTTGGTTTGGTAGGTCGAGCCGATAAAGGGCGGATTGCCGAAGATGTAGTCTGCCGCCTGCCAAGGTGTCCGAAGGCTGTTGGCGTGGATGATTTCGGCGGCGTCTTCGAGCGGCAGCGTATGGCAGGCGACTTCGCCGTCGAAGCGGATTTGCGTGCGGATGTTGCATTGGTGGTTTTTGAGCCACATGGCAGTACGGGCGATAAGGACGGCAAATTCGTCTATTTCGATACCGTGGAATTGTTTCAGACGGCATTGGACGGACGGGCTGTCGAATAAGCCGCCTGCTTTGTCTTTGAGGGCTTCGGCGATGATGTCGTCTTCAAGGGCGCGGATGCGGTCGTAGGCAACGATAAGGAAATTGCCGCAGCCGCAGGCCGGGTCGAGGAATTGCAGGTTTTGGATTTTTTGGTAGAAGGCGGCGAGTTTTTTGGCTTTGTCGCGTTTGAGGGCTTTGACGGCTTCAAATTCGGCGCGCAGGTTTTCTAAAAAAAGGCCGTTGATGACTTTGTCGATGTTGGCGGCTTCGGTGTAGTGTGCGCCTGCTTCGCGCCGCTCTTGCGCGTCCATGACGGATTGGAAGAGCGTGCCGAAGATTTCTGGACTGATGTTGCGCCAGTCGAAATTGCCGCAGTCGATTAAGGCGCGGTGCTGCTTGGCAGTGAAGTCGAAAGTGCGCAGGCGTTCTTTGAAAAGGCCGCCGTTGACGTATTCGAAACCTTGAAATTTTTCGCTTTGGGTCTTGCTGCGCTTTTGGTCGGGTGTGTTGAGAAATTCAAAGAGTTGATTGAGCTTGTCGCCGAGCGTATCGGCCTCTTTGCAGCTTTCTAAAAAGTCTTGAAAGAGGTAGTTGCGCTGGAAAACGGCGCTGTCGTCGGCAAAAAAGAGGAAAAGCAGGCGCGTGATGAAGAGCCTGAGTTCGTGTTCTTCGTAAATGCCCTCTTCCTGCAAGGCATCGTGCAGTCTGCCAATGGCCGTCGCCGCTTGAATGTTGGCTTCTTCTTGAATTTGGCGGACTTTGGCTTCGATGCCGAACATAAAGTCAAAAACGCCGCGCGTAATGTATTCTGGCAATGCTTCCAACGGGAACTGCCATTGGTTTTCTACGCCTTCTTTAGGCTCGCGACGATAAAGGTGGAAATGGGCAAAATCGCTGACGGCGTAATATTCAGGTAAGGCAGACGGCTTGGTGCGCTCGATTTCCTGCAAATAACGCTCCGCCTGTTCTTTGGCTTTGGCTAGGTTTTTGTTGGCGGATTTGTGTTCTGCCAGGAAGATGCCTTCCCAAAAGACATCGACAAATTGGGTGTTGTTGCTCGGGTCTTTAACGGCATATTCGAAGTGGACGACGTTTTTGCGGTCAATGCCGAAAATCGCAAAAAATTCATTCCAAAAAGTGTCTTTTTCACGGCGTTCGTCGGTTTGGTTTTTATAGTGGTCGGCGAAATTTTGTGCAGCGCTTTGGAGTTGGAGCAAGGTTTTCATGACTTTATGGAATGAATGTATTGTGTAAATGGATGGGGCGTTATTATAACGGTTTGCGTTAAAAAGGTCGTCTGAAACCTCTTTTCAGACGACCTTTATTCTTTCTGGTTATCAATATTTAACCGCAACCGCCGCATTTTCCGCAGCCGCTGCTGCAGTCGCGTTTTTTCGGTTTGAACACGAATTTTCGCAAAAGGAAGAATACGCAGGCGAGCATAATCAAGCCGACGATAATATATTGAGTCATGATGATAGTATCCTTGAAGAAATTTGGTAAACCACGAATGCGGCAAAATAAGCCATCAGGAACAAATAGCCTGTAATCATAAGCATATTTTTCGTGGATTTGGTTTCGCGTCTAATCACGGTCAAAGTCGCGGCACACATCGGAGCATACACATACCAAGCCAAGAAGGCAAAGGCAGTCGGCAAGCCCCAGTTGTTGTGTATGATGGGAATTAATGCGTTTTGTACGGCATCTTCAGACGACGCGCTGACGGCATAAACGGTACCCAATGCGGCAACGACCACTTCGCGCGCGGCAATACCCGGAATCATGGCGATACACATTTCCCAAGTAAAGCCCAAAGGTGCAAAAAACGGCTGAATAGCATGACCAAGCGTACCTGCCAAGCTGTAATCGATGGCGGCACCGGTTGCGCCTTCAGGCGGTTGCGGCCAGCTTACCAAGCCCCACAGAACCACGGCCAACGCAAAAATGATGGTACCCGCGCGTTTCAGGAAGGCTTTTACCCTATCCCACAAGCTGGTCATGATGTGTTTGAAGTTAGGCGTACGGAAAGTCGGCAATTCCATCAAAAGTGGGAATTGTTGCACATTGCCTTTCATCCGCGCCAAGCGTTTCATGATATACGCTGCCAATGCAGCCGACAGAATGCCTACGATATAAAGAATAAACAATGTCAGGCCTTGCAGGTTGAAAATCCCACCCACTGTACGGTCAGGAATAACAGCGGCGATAATCAGCGCATACACTGGCAAACGTGCGGAACAAGTCAGCAACGGCGCAACCGCGATGGTAACAAGGCGTTCGCGCGGGTCGTTAATGGTACGCGCCGACATCACGGCAGGAACGGCACAGGCAAAGCTGGACAAAAGGGGAATAAACGAACGGCCGGACAAACCGCTTTTTGCCATGATGTTATCCAGCAGGAAGGCTGCACGCGGCAGATAGCCTGAGTCTTCCAATAGCAGGATAAAGGCAAACAAAATCGTAATCTGCGGCAGGAACACCAACACGCTGCCCAAACCGGCAATGACGCCGTTGACGAGCAAGTCGCTGAGGATGCCCGGCTCCATGTTGGCGCCTATCCATTCGCCCAGCGCGGTAAAGCCACCTTCGATGGCGTCCATAATCGGCGCCGCCCATGTGTAAACCGCTTGGAACACCATAAACAGGATGACCAGCAGCATAATCATGCCCCAGACGGGGTGCAGCACGATGTCGTCGAGTTTTTTGTGCCATGCGGGCAGCGTCATCTGGGTGCGTACCACTTGTGCCAA
>NZ_JBQCTZ010000033.1:0-27139 GCF_051963715.1 Neisseria sp. P0001.S005
AGCCATTCGTTTGATGGCTGTCATGTGTTTTATCTTTTTAAAAATCACAAATTCGTCTGTGATATTGTGCTTTTCAGGCGTGTAGCCTTCTGAAATGTGAATATAAGATTCATGTTTTTACGTGTTATCTTCTTGTTAAATATGGAAAACAAAATAAGTTAATAAATTTAATAAACAAGATTTATTTTGCAATTTTAGAATAAAATTCTACAAAATGGAAAAAAATAAAATTTTATGCCAATTTAAAAATTGTTCAAATTTGTTGTAATCCTGTGTAATCTGTCGGGAATCGCTTTATTGCAAAGGCTGTAACTGCTATGATTGCCGTCTGAAACGTTACCCTCAAGAGGATTCATTATGACTGATCCACGCCAAGTCTTCTATATTTCCGACCGAACCGGCCTGACCGCTGAAAATATCGGTGAAGCCTTGCTGAACCAATTTGGCAATGTTGAGTTCAAACGCCATACCTATCCGTTTATCGATACGCCTGAAAAAGCGCGTGCTGTTGTAGACAAAGTCAACCAGTCAGCTGAAAAATTCGGTGTGCGCCCGATTGCTTTTGTCAGTGTGGTCAATGACGAAATCCGTGAAATCATCAAGAAAGCCAATGCGTTCCATATTAATTTCTTTGAAACCTTTCTCGGTCTTTTGGAAAAGGAACTCAATACGGAGGCAGTTGCTGCCCGGCAGGGGCACCACAGTATCGGCAATACTCAACGCTATGATGCGCGTATGGAGGCGGTCAATTTTTCACTGAATCATGATGACGGCGTCAGCGATAAAAACCTGCAGGAAGCGGATGTGATTTTGATGGGCGTGTCCCGTTCGGGTAAAACGCCGACCTGTCTCTATCTGGCCCTGCAATACGGTATCCGCGCCGCAAACTATCCATTGATTCCCGATGATTTGGAATCGACCGATTTGCCGCGTATGGTCAAACCTTATAAAGACAAGCTGTTCGGTTTGACCATTCAGCCTGAGCGTCTGCAGGCTATCCGTCAGGAACGCCGTCCTAATTCGACCTATGCCAAAATCGATACTTGCCGCAGCGAGATTGCTGATGCGCAAAATATGTTCAAACGCCACGGTGTACCGTTTACCAATACAACCGATAAATCAGTGGAAGAACTCGCCGTTCATATCTTGCAGGCTTGTAAGCTGAAACGCCGTTTCTAAATGAAATGATAAAAGGCCGTCTGAAACTTCAGACGGCCTTTTTTTATTTTGTATATTAAGTCTTAGGCAAGGTAACACCGGTTTGTCCCATGTATTTACCGTTTCGGTCTTTGTATGAAGTTTCGCAGACTTCATCGCTTTCAAAGAACAAGACTTGAGCCACGCCTTCGCCGGCATAGATTTTGGCAGGCAGGGGGGTGGTATTGGAAAACTCAAGCGTAACGTAGCCTTCCCACTCAGGCTCAAACGGGGTAACGTTGACGATGATGCCGCAGCGAGCATAGGTGGATTTACCCAAGCAGACAGTCAGAACGTTGCGCGGGATGCGGAAATATTCGACTGTGCGCGCCAAAGCAAAGGAGTTGGGCGGAATGATGCAGCAGTCGTCTTCGACTGTAACGAAGTTTTTCGGGTCGAAGTTTTTCGGGTCGACGATGGTGCTGTTGATATTGGTGAAGATTTTAAATTCGTTGGCACAGCGGATGTCGTAGCCGTAGCTGGATGTGCCGTAGGAAATGATGCGCTGGCCGTTGGCCTCTTTGATTTGGTTGGGCTCAAACGGCTCAATCATGCCGTGTTCTTCGGCCATGCGGCGTATCCATTTGTCGGATTTAATGCTCATGGTGGTTGTCCTGAGGTAAGGGTTGTTTGGAAATTCTTTGAAATCAACAAGACAGCCTTTAGACAGGCTTGTCAATTGATGTTTCAGACGGCCTAAAATCCGGATAAGGCCGTCTGAAAGGCTGTTTATTTGGTTTTGGAAGCAGATTTCTTAGGCAGTTTGACTTCTTTAATCATACCGTCTTCGCATTTCATGATGAAGACTGGTGTGCCGTTTTGGGAGGCAGTAAAGTTTCCATGCGCCCTGCCTTTTTTGAACACGCCCTCCAGCGTCATATTGCGTAATTTGGCGCTGTTGGAGGAGAAAGGTTCGATAAAGGTTTCGCTGTTGCCGGAAACGGTATATACGCCTTTTCCGTCAAATTTGCCGTTTTTAAAGGCGCCGACATAGCTGCGGCCGTCCTGGCATTTCCATGTGCCTTTACCGGATGGTTTGCCGTCTTTGCCGACATCGCCATCGTAAACGCAACCTTTTTCCTGATAAGGATTGATGGTTTCGGCAATGGCAGGCGTACCCAGCATGAAGGCGACGGGAAGTAGGGCGAGGTATTTCATCATGATTGTTCCTTTTTGCAGGCGGTTTCAGACGGCCTGATATTGGGATTCAAAAGTCAGCAGGGTTTCAGCAATGCGGCGTGGCAATATGGCTAAAGCGTGTTCGCGCATGGATGCAGGGATACCGTAGTAGGCTTCGGCAATGCTACCGGTAATGGCCGCCAAGGTATCGCTGTCTCCGCCTAGGGAAACCGCCAGTCGGATGGCGTGTTCAAAATCATCGCTTTCAAGAAAGGCGGTAACTGCTTGAGGTACGGTGTCCTGACAGCTTTCGTTAAAATGATAATGTGGGCGGATTTGGTCGCAACTTTGGCTCAAATCATAGCCGAATTGTCGCGTAATGTTTTCTTTGAGTTGCGCTTTGCCCATACCGGTACGCGCCCAAAAGATGGCGGCGGCTACGGCTTGCGCGCCTTTAATGCCTTCAGGGTGGTTGTGCGTTACGGCGGCGGATTGTTCGGCAAAATGCAAGGTTTCTTCCAATGTAGCAAATGCCCAGCCAACGGCAGAAACACGCATGGCAGAGCCGTTGCCCCAGCTATTATAAGGTTCCGGATCTTTCCATTCTATCCATTGTGAGAAGCGGCCGCCATATGCGCCTTTAGGGCAGGGATATGCCCTACACCAGCCTTGTAAAATAGAGGCTAAATGATCGTTGCAGCCTTGTAAAACCCAGTCGGCAATGGCAACAGTGCAAATCGTGTCATCGGTAAAGTCGCTGTCGGGGCTGAAAATATCGAAATCGGTATGACGGTAGTTGTCAAACTCAAATCGTGATCCGGCAATATCGCCGATGACTGCGCCCAACATCATGACATCCTTTCTGATACTTTTATTTATATTTCAGACGGCCTTTGATATTTCCCAATCAAAAGGCCGTCTGAAAAATTACTCTTGCCAGCCGCCCAAATAAGAAACCAGTTCTTCCAACATGGTGCTGATGGCTTCGGTCATCAGGATTTGCGAGGCAAAGGCGAGGCTGGCGGCATCGTCGCCGTTGCTTTCCGCTTCTTCTTGCAAAACGTCCAGATACTGGATGCGTTTGAGTGTAAAGTCTTGGGTAAGGATGAATGCGATTTGTTCTCGCCATACCAAGCCAAGCTGGGTAACAGTTTTGCCGTTTTTGACGTGTTGTACCACTTCATCGGCGGTCAGGTCTTGTTTGGAAACTTTGACGACCGGGACAACATCGCCTACGCCTTTGAGTTCGCAATCGCTGTCCAATTCAAAACCGCCCTCACAGTGGCCTTGCAGCAGCCAGCTGGTCATCAGGGAGGAGGGCGATTGTTTGGTGTTGGGCAGGGCGGCTTCCAAACCACCCAACGCTTCGCGCAGTTTGGTCAGGATATTTTCCGCTTTGGCAGAGGCGGCATTGTTGACCAAAAGATACCCGTGGCGCGTGTCGAAAATCGCCTGTGTGCGGCTGCTGCGCGTAAAAGCACGGGGCAGCAGGTCGTCAGTAATCTGTTCTTTCAGCTCTTGTTTTTCCTTGCGACCGACATTACGCGCTTCGTTGTTTTGGATTTCCAAAACCTTTTCATCCAAAATATCGCGGATCACGCCGGCAGGCAGGACTTTTTCTTCTTTTTTCAGGGCAACGCGCCAAGTGTAATCGGCAGGGAAAACCAGCTCGGGCGAAAAGGAAACCGGCGTGACAAAGCCTTCGCTAAACCAGTCCAAACCCTGACAATGGGCAAATTCGGATTGCGCCAATTTGTCGGCAAGAACTTCCAATTCGGGCAACTTGTCTTTGTTGAGCGGATAAAAACTGATTTGCTTAAACCACATGGCGAGTTTTCCTTTTTATTAAAACCGGCATTATACAGGGAAAATAACATACGGAAATCGGCAGCACCTTTAAAAATGCAGTAAAAGCGTTGACAGAAGAAAAGGCTTTCTGTATAGTTCGCGCTTCGGTTATGCGCCCATCGTCTAGAGGCCTAGGACACTGCCCTTTCACGGCGGCAACCGGGGTTCGAATCCCCGTGGGCGTGCCAAAATTCTTAAAAAACGCTCCTGCTTTTGCAGGGGCGTTTTTTGTTTTCAGACGGCCTGTCGCTGTGAAAATATCTTTAAATTGGTTTACAATAATGCCATTCTGAATCTTAACGAGAGAAAACAATGTTAGACATCCAATTGCTCCGCAGCAATACCGCCGCAGTTGCCGAACGTTTGGCCACCCGCGGTTACGAGTTTGATACCGCGCGTTTCAACGCTTTGGAAGAACAACGCAAAGCCGTTCAAGTGAAAACAGAAGAGTTGCAGGCTTCACGCAACAGTATTTCTAAACAAATTGGTGCGTTGAAAGGCCAAGGTAAACACGAAGAGGCTCAAGCTGCAATGGATCAGGTTGCTCAAATCAAAGTGGATTTGGAGCAGGCTGCCGCTGATTTGGATGCTGTTCAGAAAGAATTGGACGCATGGTTGTTGACCATTCCGAACCTGCCGCATGAAAGCGTACCTGCCGGTGAAGATGAAACGGAAAACGTTGAAGTCCGCAAAGTCGGTACGCCGCGAGAATTTGACTTTGAAATCAAAGACCATGTTGATTTGGGCGAGCCTTTGGGTTTGGATTTCGAAGGCGGTGCGAAACTGTCTGGCGCGCGCTTTACCGTGATGAAAGGTCAAATCGCCCGTCTGCATCGCGCTTTGGCTCAGTTCATGCTGGACACGCACACGCTGAAACACGGCTATACTGAACATTACACGCCTTACATCGTGGACGATCTGACCCTGCAAGGTACGGGTCAACTGCCTAAATTTGCAGAAGATTTGTTCCACGTTACACGCGGCGGCGACGAGAGTAAGAAAACGCAATATCTGATTCCGACCGCCGAGGTGACGCTGACCAATACTGTTGCCGACAGCATCGTGGCTGGCAGCGATTTGCCGTTGAAATTGACTGCGCATTCCCCATGTTTCCGTTCCGAAGCGGGCGCATACGGCAAAGACGTGCGCGGTTTGATTCGCCAGCACCAATTCGACAAAGTGGAAATGGTGCAAATCGTTCATCCGGAAAAATCATACGAAGCGCTGGAAGAAATGGTCGGTCATGCTGAAAATATTTTGAAAGCGTTGGAACTGCCATACCGCGTGATCACTTTGTGTACCGGCGACATGGGCTTCGGCGCAACCAAAACCTACGACTTGGAAGTTTGGGTTCCTGCGCAAAATACCTACCGTGAAATTTCCAGCTGCTCCAACTGCGAAGATTTTCAAGCTCGCCGCATGAAAGCGCGTTTCAAAGATGAAAACGGTAAAAACCGTTTGGTGCATACTTTGAACGGCTCAGGCTTGGCAGTCGGCCGTACTTTGGTGGCGGTTTTGGAAAACCATCAAAATGCCGACGGCAGCATTAATGTTCCTGCTGCGTTGCAACCGTATATGGGCGGCGTGACCAAATTGGAAGTAAAATAATCGCTGTTTAAAAGAAAAAGGCCGTCTGAAACTTGGGTTCAGACGGCCTTTTCTATGATTGAGTAATTATTTGTTGTGTTGACGGAAATATTCCCATTCTTCGACAACGGTACCGTCAGGCAAGTGGCACACGCCGTATTCGTTGCCGTCTTTGTCTCTTTTGATTTCGGATTTGCCGCCTTGTTTGACGCAGAATTCGGAAGCCGGATTGGCCACGCCGACGTTAGGAGATTCTTGTTTTTCAGAAGCGGAGCAGGCGGCCAAAGCGGTTGCGGCAGTGAGGCTAAGGATGATGGGTTTGATCATGGTGTGTCTTTCATTTGAAAGATAAAAACAAGCGGATTATAGGGGGTGCTTGCGTTTAATTGAGTTAACCAGATTAAAGGCCGTCTGAAAAGTTTTCAGACGGCCTTTAGTTTAGGAAGTCAAACCAGATTATTTGGCTGCTTCGGCTTTTTCTGCTTTTTCGCCTTCTTTAGCAAAGTATTTGGCGTAAATTTTGTCGTATTCGCCACTTTCGCGTACTTTTTTCAGCGCATCGTTCAACATTTTGATGGTGGCTTCGTCGCCTTTGCGTGCAGCGATACCGTAGTTTTCGATGGTGAAGTCAGGCAGGGAGATGAAATCCAGGCCTTTGGTCGGGTTGTTTTTCACATAGTTGGCAATGACTGCGCTGTCGCTGACTACAGAATCCAAACCGCCGTTTTCCAATTCTTTGATAATCAGGGGAACGCTTTCAAAGCGGGCGATTTTCGGATTGTCGTTGCCCAAGAGTTTGGAAACGGAGAAGTCGCCTGTGTAGCCGGTTACCACGCCGACTTTGGCCATGTTTTTCAGGTCTTCGGAAGAAGCCACTTTTTTGCCTTTGGGAACGAGAACAACTTGGGTGATTTCAAAGTATGGATCGCTGAAGAGCATGCTTTGTTTACGGTCGTCAGTGATGGTTACGCCGGACATTACGATGTCCACGTCGCCGTTGTTCAGAGAAGGGAAGAGGCTTTCCCATGGCTGGTGTTTGAATTCGACTTTGAAGTTGCCGGCTTTGGCCATGGCATTCATCAAATCTACGTCAAAACCTTCTACTTTGCCGGCAGAATCCAAAGATTCAAATGGGGCAAACTCGGCGTTAGAGCCGACACGGTACACTTTATCGGCAGGAGCAGAGGCATTGTTGCTTTGACCGCCGCAGGCAGTCAGGGCAAGGGCGGAGCAAGCGAGGGCAGTGGCCAGCCATTTTTTCATGTTCATGATATGTGCTTTCTTAATAAAATGTTAACGGATAAAATCTTAGTTTAGCATAATTTTGTGAACAAACTAGCCGAAATCAGTGGTCTTTTTCTCGGAAAAATGCGTAGGTTACGTCATGGAAGAGGTCGGTGTGCGGACTGTCTTCGTAGCTCAATTCCGCCAACGCGTCTTCAAAGGCAAGCTGGATGGATTCTACGGCATCGTTGGCCATGTCGGAGGGCAGGGAGCGGATAAGGCCTTTGAGTGCGGTAGCGAGGACGTGGTTTTGCATACGCAAAGCGTCGTTGGCCTCTTCCAGATATTCGAGGCGTTGTTCGATGCTGCTCATGATGTATCCTTGAGTATTAAATAAAATAGTGATTATATAGCGAATTAATATTAAAATGTGACGCTTGCGCCGGCTTGCCGGATATGTCCAACCATCGGCCGTATTTCAAGTGATTTTAGGTTTGAATGCGGTTCACAATAAAAATGAAAAAACGAGATTATTATGGAAAACAACCGTCTTGACCCCACAGCCCTCGAGGAAGAAGACCTGAATTGGGAAAAACGCTTGGAAAGATTGCGTCAGGCACGACAATTCAATACCGCGCCGACCCATGCGCCATTGGTCAAAAAATCGGAAGAGGCTGTCGATGTTGCGCCCAAAACCGCGTCTAAAAAAGAATATAAATTGGATGCGGACAATCGTGAAAAAGTGCTGCAGGAGTATTTGTACCGCTGGCAGCTGGAACACAATACCGCCCTTGCCGAAGATGGTGAAGCAGCGGAAACCGATGCGATGGTGGTTTTGCAGGACAACTGGTTGAGCGCGCAATCAGCATTGCAGGCCGCGGCTTCAGAGCGTCATATTGAATCCACCCGCACTGTCAGACTGAATCCGAAATCAGGTGCCGTAGATTTTGATGCGCCTGAAGTGGAAGAAACTGAAAAACCGGAAAATGATGATGCGCAAGCGGCTGAAGAGGCGGTTTCAGACGGCCTTGAAAAAGAACCGGCCATCAATGTCCATATCAATGTATTGAACCCGCAAGCGATTGGCCGTCGGGAAGTATTCTGCGTTTCTGAAAAAGATTTGACCGAGCGTCTGATTAAACGTTTGCGCCCCCATGTGGCCGATGCAGTCAACGGCATGATTCGGATTGCCGTGCAAAAACAAATGGCTGTGTTCACTTACCAATTGCAGCAAATGCTGAACGAGCAGGCGCCGGGCTTGGTGGAAGATGTATTGGAACACAACGTCAAACGTATTTTGGACGATATGAAGACTGAAATGAAATACCGCCGTTGAGTATCCTGGCCATCTGAAAAGTTTCAGACGGCCTTTGGCGTAAAATTCCCTTAAAATTTTACGAAGCGTGTATAATAGCGGATCACGTTTTCGTGATAAATATCCTTTCTAAATAGTTGATATGCCCGATGCAGAATCGGGCATTTTTTTTGAGATTGTTATGAATAAAAACAAAATCATTGTATTGCTGATTGCTCTGGTTGCCGTATTTGCCTATCAAAAAATGCAAAACAAGCAGCCGGTACAATCGCAGAATCAGCAGAAAATAGAAGCCGTTCAAAAACAAAATAATGCGGGCAAAAAGAATGCCGATACGGCTCAGCAGCAAATCGGTTCGGACAAGGAATCAGCCGAAGCGGTTTTGAAACAGGCGTTTGAAAACGAACAAAGCGATATTCAGGTTGAGGGCGAGGGCACGGTATGGAAAACCCTGCCGGATGACAACAAAGGCACGCGCCATCAACGCTTTATCTTGAAGCTTTCCAGCGGTCAAACGCTTTTGGTGGCGCATAATATCGACCTTGCCGATAAGATTAAGGGTTTGAAAAAAGGCGATAAAGTAGCATTTTACGGCGAATACGAATGGTCGGAGCAGGGCGGCGTTATCCATTGGACGCATCATGATCCGGCAGGCCGGCATACTGACGGCTGGTTGAAACACGATGGCCGCCTTTATCAGTAAAAACGGTTTTCCTGTTTTTTCAGACGGCCCGAAACACGGCCTTCGGCTTGAAAGATGGTAGAAATCGGCGCAAAATGTTAACAAGTTAAACAGACGGAAAAATATTGTTCCGTCCATTGGAATATACAGTAGATTGGAGAATAAATGAACAAAAAACTTCATCCGCAAACGCTGGCCATCCGGGGCGGCAAAGAGCAGACCGAATATCGTGAACACAATCAGGCGCTGTTTTTGACCAGCAGCTTCATGTGGGAAAGCGCGCAACATGCGGCAGATTTGTTTTCCAAAAAAATTAAAGGCTTTACCTATACCCGTACAGCCAATCCGACTACTGCCGCTTTTGAAAAACGCATTGCCGCATTGGAAGGCGCAGAGCGCGCGGTAGCCACTTCGACCGGTATGTCTGCAATTCAGGCGGCGTTTTTTACCTTCTTGCAAGCCGGCGACCACGTTGTTTCCAGCCGCAGCCTGTTCGGCACGACCGTTGGTTTCATCAACAACATCGTTACCAAGTTCGGCATCGAAGTCAGCCATGTATCACCGGTTGATGTAGATGAATGGAAAGCGGCCATCAAGCCCAATACCAAACTGTTTTTCTTGGAAACTCCGTCCAACCCATTGGGCGAAGTTGCCGATTTGGAAGCTTTGGCAGAACTGGCACACAGCATTGGCGCGCTTTTGGTGGTGGACAATAGCCTCTTGTCGCCAGCCGGTTCGCAGCCTTTGAAACACGGTGCGGATATTTCTGTTTCTTCCGCAACCAAAGCGATTGACGGACACGGCCGCGTGATGGGCGGCGTGTTGGCCGGTTCGGAAGAATTGATGACGCAAGTTGCCATGTATTGCAACTCTTGCGGTTTGGCGATGTCTCCGTTTAACGCATGGCAGTTGTTGGGCGGTGTAGAAACCTTGTCGCTGCGTATGGAAAAACAGTTTGACAATGCGTTAAAAATCGCCCAATGGCTGCAACAACAGCCGCAAGTCCAAGCCGTGTACTACACCGGTTTACCCGACCATCCGCAGGCAGAGCTTATCCGCAAGCAACAAAACGGTGGCGGCATCGTCATTGGCTTTGAAGTTGCCGACCAAGAAGCCGCATGGAAAGTCGTGGACGGCGTGGAGCTTTTCTCCCGTACTGCCAACCTCGGCGACGTGCGCTCAACCATCACTCATCCGTGGACAACGACCCACGGCCGTATGCAGCCTGAAGAAAAACTCGCCGCCAATATCCGCCCGGGCTTGATCCGTCTCTCTGTCGGTTTGGAACACATCGACGATTTGATTGATGATTTGCAACAAGCATTGAACAAATAATCTAAAAACAAATTTCAGACGGCCTTAAATTTTAATAGGCCATCTGAAAGCAATTAAACACACATCTTAAGAATAAAAGGAAAAAAATAATGACTGAAGCAGAATTCGCCTCATGGGCAATGAAAATTCTACTGAGTGGCCTGATTATCTTTTTGGGCTTTATCGTTTGGAACTTGGGTAAAGAATCCAAAGCCGGCAAATTCGGCATTGCCATGCTCTTCTTGGTTTTGGGCTTGGGTGTGTTTGGGTTCGTATTTAAAGAATTGCTGATTAGCTTTTTGGTATTGCCGAAGTAAGCAGAAAGTTTGTAGATATAGAACGAGGCCGTCTGAAAAAATGTTCAGACGGCCTTTTGATTTGATGTTTTAAATTACGCCCAATTCTTGCAAGCCAAGCAATACGCCGTCTTCATCAACACTTGGGCAGACGAATTGTGCGGCAGCTTTGGCTGCTTCTTCGCCATTACCCATGGCAACGCCAAAGCCGACGGTTGACAGCATTTCCAAGTCGTTGAAGCTGTCGCCGAACGCCATTACTTTGCTCATATCAATCCCCAGTTTTTCCACTGCGTGGGCGATGCCGCGTGCTTTTG
The DNA here is from genome assembly GCF_051963715.1 of Neisseria sp. P0001.S005. Classification (NCBI taxonomy): domain Bacteria; kingdom Pseudomonadati; phylum Pseudomonadota; class Betaproteobacteria; order Neisseriales; family Neisseriaceae; genus Neisseria; species Neisseria sp. P0001.S005. The sequence goes on from NZ_JBQCTZ010000033.1 coordinate 10,900, forward strand.
AACCTTCTTTGCGCAGCAGGTCCACAGCATATTCATGCCAGCGGACGGATTTGAAGCCTTGTTGCTGGGTTAGTGGGTGCAGGATTTTTTCTTCTTCCCTATCCACAAAGACCAACATTTGATAAACAGGTTGTTTGCGGAAATATTCTTTGTCAGTCAGGAAGTTGGGCAGGATATGTGATAAGCCTTCGATAACGCGCGGGGAATGGGAGGAAACGGCAATTTCTTGGTTGTTGACGAATGCGTAGTCTATTTTGTGTTGCTCAAGCAGGTTGATGGCGGTTTCGATGTCGGCAATATCCAAGGGGTAGCTTTGTAGGGGTTTGCCGCGAAAGGAAATATATTGACCGTTGATGGTAACGAGCATGTCGATACTGCATTCTTGAATCAAGGCTTTGACTTTGGCGGGAATGGCGGCTTCCGGACGGCCGGTGGCAATGGCAGTCAAAATGCCTTTGGCTTTCAATTCGCGCATGGCTTGGGCAACCGAAGGACGCAGGGTATCCGTGTATTTGCGGTAGAGGGTGTCGTCGATGTCAAAGAAGATGATTTCAGGGTTGTTCATGGTTTACTCATCGGGCTGGGTATACACAGCTTTCATTGAAAATTGTGTGAACAGCTTGTGTATAAATTGGTTTAGTATTTGATTGCTATTATAAAAATAAGTTCTGATTAAAATTTAGGCAGTTTTTGTTTTGAGAATAAAGCGGAAAGTTATTCACAATAGGCCGTCTGAAGATTTGGTTTTCAGACGGCCTTGTTTTAAGTAATCAAACGGATATTTTCTTTGTCTTGCCTGAATTTGTTTTTAATCACGATAGGCAGGCTGCTGTCGAAATACCAGCTTCCATCAGGCAATGCCAACGCGCCGCCGGCGCAGAGCAGGGTAATGCTGTTTCCGGTTAGGGGGTCGGTTTCGGTAATTTCAATTTCGTGCGCTTTGCCCCAATCGGTTACGGGGAGTAGGACGGCAAGCTCGGTAATGCGTTGGTTTTGATGTTTGATACCGTTTGGCTGGCGACAGTTGCCATTGCATTTTCCGACGGCCTCGACAGGGCAGGGTTCGCCTTTTGCGTAGCTGGTCGGCAAAATGTTGAGTGAATCTGGGCAGAGTTTGTGTTCTTGCGACCATTGCGTCAAGGCGCGTTTGGCTGCTTTTTTGTGGGCAAACAAACCGTAAGGGCGCCAATTTCTGGTGCCGCTGTTTAACAAGACAATGCGTGCTTGAAGGCTGCCGTGTTCGTCAGCGATAAAGCGGACGGTAGAAAACGATGTGGACTTTTCAGACGGCATCAGTTGGTATTCCTGCATGGTCTGGGCTTTGAGCCATAATGTATGGAGCTGTCCGACTGCCGGAATAAAACGGATGGAGGCTGCGGCTTTGATGTGCGGCGGCAGTTTTTTGCTGTGCAGCAGGGTAGCGGTTTCGCTGTATGCGCGTTCGTGTGCTTCAATGGCTTGGGCTTTGCCGAAATGGTCAAACCAAACCAATACGCCGTAACTGTCGGGCAGGGCGTAGAGCTGTTGGGCAAGCGAATCAGGCAACCAAGTGGGCAACATTTTCGGATTCATCAATACACGGACGTGTTCGTCCCATTGTTGATGATTTTTTTCTGCCAGACTTAATTCGAGATAATCACACAATGCGGCAACATCGGTCATGGCGCGGTGGCGGTTGGCCGTCTGAATGCCGGTGCGTTCGATAATGCTGTCGAGGCTGTGTTTGTAAAACTCAGGATAGAGACGACGCGACAGTTGAACCGTACAGAGCGAGGGTGCAGCAAAGTCAGTATGGATACGGGCAAACTCGTGGCGCAGGAAGGTGTAGTCAAAGCGGCTGTTGTGGGCAACAACCACTGCACCTTGCAATAGCGGCAACAAATCGGCTGCAATATCGGCAAAGACAGGCGCGTTTTTCACCGTTTCATCATGAATTCCGGTCAGTCTGGCAACAAATTCGGGAATGCTGCGGCAAGGATTGACCAATTGCTCGTAATGTGTGGCGCGTCCTTGCTCAAAACGAACAAGGGCGACTTCCGTTATCCTGTCTTGATAGAAATTTCCACCAGTCGTCTCCAAATCCACCACGACCACAGGCCGTCCCAAACGGGAAAATGCTTCGGATAAGAGCGGCCAGCGTGCGAAATCTGACATTTTATTCTCTGTAAATTCAATAGCAAATGCGCATTTTACACGCTGTCTGCAAGTTTTCCAAATAAAACGCTTGACAGTAAATAGCCCTCTCTTTATAATTCAAATCTTTCTTGATGCACCCGTAGCTCAGTTGGATAGAGTATCTGGCTACGAACCAGAGGGTCGGGCGTTCGAATCGCTCCGGGTGCGCCACAGAAAATCTCCGCGCCCATCGTCTAGCGGTTAGGACATCGCCCTTTCACGGCGGTAACCGGGGTTCGATTCCCCGTGGGCGTGCCAGTTTATAAAAAAGCGCAATCTGTTTCAGATTGCGCTTTTTTACGTCTATCGGTTTTGAAATGATTTGAACCTCTCTTTTTATCTGCTAACGCTGGTTGGCATTTGTCATAATCTACTAAAAGCATTTATTATTACATATCTAATAATCATAATTTAAGGGAAAACGTTCATGGTGTGGCGGTTTGTGTTGCCTGTTTGGGTGGTTGGTGTAGTGCTTTCGTTTGCGCTGCCGTTTGTGCCGCCATGGTGGGCTTGGTTATCTGTAATCATTGGTACGCTTGCGTTGTGTCGAAGATTTGCTGTGGCTTGGTTGGTGCTGGCTGTTTGCGTGGGCATGGCGTTTGGAGTGTGGCGGACCGGGCTGGTTTTGGCTGGTCAATGGCCTGTGGAGGCGGCAGCTAAAGTTTTGACGGTTGAAGTGGCGGATATGCCGCGTGATGATGGTCGGCGCGTGCAGTTTGCGGCAAGGGCTTGGGATGAGCGTGGGCAGGCTTTTGATTTGATGTTGTCGGATTATCAGCGGCGTGATTGGGCGGTGGGCAGCAGGTGGTCTGTATCGGCGCGGGTAAGGCCGGTGATCGGTGAAGTGAATGTGCGCGGTTTGAACCGTGAAACATGGGCTTTGGCCAATGGTATCGATGGCATGGGTACGTTGGGGCGCGACAGGAAAATCGTGCGGCAAGGTGGCGGTTTGGGTTTGGCTAATATGCGTGATGCGGTAAGCCGGAGTTGGCAGAGAACGGCGAATAAGTATCCTAAGTTTTCAGACGGCATAGGGCTGATGCGTGCTTTGAGTATTGGCGAGCAATCGGCATTGCGGCCGTCTTTGTGGCAGGCATTCCGTCCTTTGGGGCTGACACACTTGGTCAGTATTTCGGGCTTGCATGTGACGATGGTGGCGGTATTGTTTGCCTGGCTGATTAAGCGAATTTTCCGTTATTTGCCGTGGATTCCGGCAAAACCGCGTGTGTGGGTATTGGCCGGCGGTGTTGCCGGTGCTTTGTTTTATGCGCTTTTGGCCGGTTTTTCCGTGCCGACGCAACGCAGTGTGTTGATGTTAGCTGCGTTTGCGTGGGCATGGTGGCGTGGCAGTGGCGGCTCGGGCTGGACGGCGTGGTGGCAGGCTTTGGCCGTTGTTTTGTTGTTGGACCCGTTGGCTGTATTGGCCGTGGGAACTTGGCTGTCATTCGGTTTGGTTGCTGCTTTGATTTGGGCTTCATCAGGCCGTCTGAAAGAGTCGGGTTGGCGTTTGGCTGTACGGGGGCAATGGGCGGCGACGGTATTGTCGGTGGTATTGTTGGGCTATTTGTTTGCTTCGTTACCTTTGCTCAGTCCGTTGATCAATGTGCTGGCTATTCTTTGGTTTTCTTGGGTGTTGACGCCGTTGGCTTTGCTGGGTTCGGTTTTTCCGTTTGAACTTGTTCAGTTGGTAGCGGCATTTTTGGCGGAATATACTTTACGCGGTTTGGTATGGCTGGCTACGGTATCGCCTGAATTTGCCGTCGCAGCGGCGCCTGTGCCTTTGCTGGTGTTGGCGATGATGGCGGCTTTGCTGTTATTGCTGCCTAAAGGAATGGGCTTGAAACCTTGGGCATGTCTGGTTTTATTGGGTTTTGTGTTTTACCGTCCTGCCAAGTTGGAGGAGGGAGTGGCAAGAGTTACCGTGATGGATGCAGGGCAAGGTTTGTCGGTGTTGATACAAACGCGTAACCGCAATCTTTTGTTTGATACGGGAACGGAACAAGTGGCGCAAACAGGTATTGTTCCGAGTTTGAACGCTATGGGCGTGCGCCGTTTGGACAGCCTGATTTTGTCGCACCATGATATTGACCATGACGGCGGTTTTCAAAGTGTAGCGGCTGTCGGTACCGATAAATTGCTTGCCGGACAACCTGAGTTTTATCCGAATGCAGAGTTTTGCCAAGAAGACAAATGGCAATGGGACGGTGTAGATTTCGAGTTGCTCAGGCCGTCTGAAAATACGGGCAAGGAAGATAACGACCAAAGCTGCGTGTTGCGTGTCGTGGCAAACGGCAAAGCCTTGTTGATAACCGGCGATTTGGGCGTGAAGGGCGAGGCCGGTTTGATTGAGAAATACGGCAATGCGCTGTATAGCCAAGTGTTGGTATTGGGCCATCACGGCAGCAGCACGGCTTCGTCGGGCAGCTTTCTGCATACGGTTTCGCCGCAATATGCCGTGGCATCCAGCGGCTATGCCAATGCCTACAAACATCCGACCGTTGCCGTACAAAATCGTGTCCGCGCGCACGGCATTACTTTGTTGAGAACGGATTTGTCAGGCGCGTTGGTGTTTGCTTTGGGACAGGGCGATATATTTCAAGGTCGTCTGAAAAAGGATAAGTTTTATTGGCAGAAGAAACCGTTTGAGTAAAAAGGCTAAAAGGCCGTCTGAAAGACTTTTCAGACGGCCTTGATATTTTTTATTGACGGGCATTATCCAAATTTTGTGTGAATCTAATTGTGGATAGTTTGATTTGATATTTGATAATAAAGAATAAATTGATTGTGATGAAAAAATAGGCAGTTTAGAAATAGGGTAATAATTACAAAGTCATTTTATAACTGTTGTTAATTTGATAATCATTTTGAATCTGTTTGGCTGAATAAATTCACTTGTTTTTAGCTTGCTTATATAATCTAAACGCATTATTGCACATTCAAATTAAATTTAACAAAGGGAAAAGAAATGACTGAAACTCAAAACCAACCTAATAACGAAGAGTCCGTAGTGATTATCGGTACGCGTCGTGATGATGTGCTGTATGGCAGCTTGGGACACAATATTTTTTACGGCGGTTTAGGAAACGATACCTTTATTGTGAACAACAGGAATGACCAAATCGTTGAAAGGTACGGCGAGGGTACGGATACGGTTTATACCCATACGACTTATACGTTGCCGAATTATGTTGAAAACCTGACGATGACCGGCCACGATAATATTTTTGGTTTCGGCAACAATTCCGACAACATCCTCATAGGCAACAGCGGCAACAACCGTTTGAGCGCTGGCCGTGGCAAGGATGTGCTTTACGGAGGGGCGGGTAATGACTTGCTGTTGGCAGGCGATGATGACGACAAACTTTATGGTGGCGACGGCAACGATATTTTGCGTGGCGATCATGGCAACGATTATTTGGAAGGAAACGAAGGCGACGATGTTTTAGACGGCGGAATCGGTGCAGACGTAATGCGCGGCGGTAATGGCAACGATACATACTATGTAGACAGTCAAAACGATGTCGTTATCGAAGAAGCCAATGGCGGCATTGATACGGTCTACACGGGTATGACTTACCGTTTGCCGACTCATGTTGAAAATCTGACCTTGACCGGCAGCGGCAATTATTTCGGTTTCGGCAACCATTCCGATAACGTCTTAATCGGCAACATCGGCAACAACCGTTTGATCGGAGGCCGCGGCAATGATGTGCTTCGCGGAGAGGCAGGCTATGACTTGCTGTTGGCGGGTGATGGCGACGACAAACTTTACGGCGGTACCGGCAACGATATTTTACGCGGCGATGCCGGTAATGATTATTTGGATGGCGGTGAAGGAAATGACACGCTTGAAGGCGGTAGCGGAGACGATACTTATGTATTCCGCCGCGGCAGCGGCCATGATGTCATTTCAGACAATTTGGGCCATAACAGCATTCATTTTGAAGGTTTGAGTAGGAAGGATATCAGTCTTACTACTCGTCCAAGCGTCAGTAATCCTGCCTTTAAAGATTGGGTATTTACGATTCGTGAAACAGGCGAAACGCTGACTCTTAAAGAGCAACACAAGACCTATTCATCTGTATCTAAGTATAAATTCACGGATAAGGAAATGGATGTTGCTGAAATCTTCAAATATCCCGAGCATGATGCCAGCGAAGATAGCGTAACCATGCGTGTGCTTTATAAAGATGGTCATGCCGTCACACATGCCGCCGTACAAGGGCAGCATCTTCGGACGGCCTCTTTGCAGTATTGGGAAAATATTGCTACTCAAAAAAGAGCCAATGATATTGTCCGACCCAGTTATAAACAGGCGCAGCATTCTATCTTTACCAAAGACAGTGATGGCGACGGTTTGGTCGATGCTATTGACCGCAATCCGCAGGAGTGGAATGTTTCCGAGCGCGATTTGCGGATGTTCTCTTCATTGGCTTATGAATCTCCGTCTGCTTTGCATACTGTATTTAAAGGCAATTATTGGTGGAATACGCAATATGCTTCTATTGCTAAGAATATTAACGACAAATATTTTAGCAATCAGGCCAATGTATCTGAATTGGTTGGGAAATGGACATTGCTTAAGGCAGGTAGTCCGGGAGGCGGTTTGGATTATGCGATTTTCGGCAATGCGAACAAAAATGGCGGTTGGGAAAATGTCGTGGTAGCGTTTAGAGGTACGCAGGCTACCAGCATTAAAGATGTTTTGGCTGATTTGAACATTATGACCGGTAATTTGCCGGCTCAAACCAAATATCTGAATGACATTGCCCGTTATATTGATACGCTTCATGTCAAAAATGTGTATTCGACCGGACATTCGTTGGGCGGCTATCTTGCAGAATACTTTGCCGCACATACCATGCAACAGCGTAATGATTGGGCAAGTGATTTCAAACGCAGCAGTCTGTTTAATCCGGCTGTTTTGAATGTGGACAAAGCCTCGCCTGAAGCCTTAAAACAAGCACGGGATATGGCCGATAAAATGGCGGAAACACAGATTACAGACGACTCCGATACAACACAGGCACGCCATCTGTATGAAACCAATTCGTATGTAATCAAAGGCGAATGGGTTGGAGATGGTTTTTCAGGCAAAACAGGTGCGGGTATTGGTGCATTTTTGGGAGGGCTTGTTTTTGGGCCATGGGGCATTGCAGCAGGTGCAGCTGCTGGAGCTGCTGCGTCCCAAGTTCATAAAGGATTGGGCAGATATCCGAAAGCCAAGGTTTTGGATTTCAAAAGCGGCGATGTATGGGGCAAACACAATATGACCAGCTTTTATGAGTCTGATACCGAACTTGAACAATACTTCTCCCAAGGTAAACGTATCGACAAGCATTACAAAAATCCTTATTTGATGGATTCTGACCAAGACGGTTTTTCAGACGGCATTGAAAACAAATGGGGTAGCAGCAGTAATGATGCCCAAGAAACGCCATACGCAACCGGTACCTCTACTATTTATACCGATGACCGGCCCATGCTTGCCGTGGTTCAGACAGAGGATGCGGCCGGTAACGTCCTGTCACTCAAAGGCGTGGAAATGACGGCGCACCAGCAGGGCGATAAGATGGCGTATGCGGCAAACGGCAAGGAAATCGACTTAGGCAAAAACGGCTTCGATTGGTCTGTCAGCATCAGTGGAGATAGCAAAGGCGTAGCGGCCTTGCATGGCAGCGCGGCTGACGATGTATTGAAAGGCAGCGATGGCAATGATTATCTGGCAGGCGGACTGGGTAGCGATACCATTGTTACCGGCGAGGGTAGAGATACGGTGGCATTTACTGCATGGGATGTCCGCGAGGGTAAACTGGATCACTTGCTGGATTTCAATCCGGTCAAAGACAAGTTGGATTTGAGTGCCATGCGTCCGCTACTCAATGAGAAAGAAAGCCAGGTCGGCTGGGCGGATTTGTTTGTCCGCGATGTGGATACATTCAGCCCCGACCGCTCGTATCTTGTGTTCAACAGCACCCAAAAAACCTTGGCGTATCGGGGGGCGGGAGCTGAAAGCAGCACAGAGTTTGCACGTTTCTACAATGAAGACGCTGCGCAGCTGACAGCCGCCAATATTATTGGCTGATGGTTGTTTTAAAGTTTAAGGCCGTCTGAACCTGATATTTCATGTTCAGACGGCCTTAAACTTATATAATATCCGACCCATCTGTTTAAAAAGGCAATCCCCATGAACACCATACGCACCAAAATTTGCGGCATTACCCGACCTGAAGACGCGCTGGCCGCGGCCGAATTGGGCGCAGATGCCATCGGGCTGGTGTTTTACGCCAAGAGTAAACGGGCAGTGAGTATTGAGCAGGCGCAGGCGGTTGTGAAAAATCTGCCGCCGTTTGTATCGGTGGTGGCCTTGTTTGTGAATGAAAACGAGCAAACCATCCGCGAGATTTTGCGTCAGGTGCCGATAGATGTGATTCAGTTTCACGGCGATGAAGACGATAATTTTTGCCGTCGGTTTGACCGCCCGTATTTGAAGGCCGTGCGTGTACAGTCCGCTGCCGATATTCAGACGGCCTGTGCCAAATTTCCGAATGCACGCGCCTTGCTGTTTGATGCCTATCATCCGACTGAATACGGCGGTACGGGACAAAGTTTCGACTGGACCATGTTGCACGGCAATATCGGCAAACCGTGGATACTTGCCGGTGGATTGACTGCGGAAAACGTTGCCGAAGCGGTAAAAATCTGTGGCGCGGCGGCGGTGGACGTGTCCGGCGGCGTGGAAATCTCCGGTGGGATTAAGAGCAGGGAGAAAATGGCGGCGTTTATTCAAGCAGTAAAGGCCGTCTGAAAATGTGTTTGAATGAAAAACAACCGGAATACAGATATGCAAGAGCCAATCGTTGAATCCCACCCCTTCGCAGCCTTGTTGCCGCCGCAGGCAACGGTCATGATGATGGGGACGTTTCCGCCTAAAGAAGAAAAACACGCGATGCAGTTTCATTATCCGAATTTTCAAAACGATATGTGGCGCGTGTACGGGCTGGTGTTTTTCGGCGATGCGGCGCATTTTCAAAAGCAGGGCGAAAAGGCGTTTGATGCCGATAAAATCAAAGCGTTTTTGAGTGAGAAGGGGATTGCATCCTGTCCGACTGTGTTGAAGGCCATACGCGAACATGGCAATGCTTCGGATAAGTTTTTAAAAGTGATAGAAACCGTCGATTTGGCAGCAGTATTGGCGCAAATGCCCGAGTGCCGCCATCTTTGCACCACCGGCGGCAAGGCAACCGAAGTTTTGTTGGAGATTCAAGGCAGCGGCATGAAAATGCCGAAGACCGGCGAAACAGTACCGTTCCCATATGCTGGACGTGATTTGACCCTGACGCGCCTGCCTTCGACTTCGCGTGCCTATCCTTTGAGTTTGGCGAAAAAAGCAGCGGCGTATCGGGCTTTTTTTGAAATGGCTGGATTGACTGTTTTTCAGGAGTAGGGCGATGGATCGTTATGAAATCTCTTTAATGGTGTTTATGGCTTTGTGGTGGCTTTTTAATGTCGTCTCAGTGTGGCTGAAGGCCAAACAATGGCATATAAAGGTATTGCTGGGCGGAACGCTTTTGTATGTGATACAAATATCTGCAGTCATTATGTCTGTTAACGGTCTTAATTGGATATTTTTGAACGTAAGCACTATAAATACCAATGAGTTGATCATTGCTTTGCTTGTGCTTAACTTTTTGGGTTGTTGGTTGCTGGCACTGTGGCTGGGGATGTTGGCATTGAAACTATGTCTGAGAAACAAAAACGAAGAAAAATATATCGCGCCGCCGTTGGGTACGGCATTGATTGCAACATCGAGCAGTACGCTGTTGTTCCTATTTTGGCTGCTGAAATTATTATTCAATTAGTTGCCGACAAGATGAATGGAAAACGGCTATAATTGCTGACAATTTTACTTTCAGACGGCCTTGTACTGAATCAGGCCGTCTGAAACCATAAAACGAACAAGGAAAAATCCCATGAAAAATTATCACGCTCCCGACGAGAACGGCTTTTTCGGCGAACACGGCGGCCTGTACGTTTCCGAAACCCTGATTCCTGCTTTGCAAGAATTGGCAGAAGCCTATAAAGCAGCGAAAGAAGATCCTTCATTTTGGGAAGAGTTCCGCCATGATTTGAAACACTATGTCGGCCGTCCCAGCCCTGTTTACCATGCCGCGCGATTGTCCGAGCATTTGGGCGGCGCACAAATCTGGCTGAAGCGTGAAGATTTGAACCACACCGGCGCGCACAAAGTGAACAACACCATCGGTCAGGCTCTGCTCGCCCGCCGCATGGGCAAAAAACGCGTGATTGCCGAAACCGGTGCGGGCCAGCACGGCGTGGCTTCGGCAACTGTTGCTGCACGCTTCGGCATGACTTGCGACGTGTACATGGGCGCGGACGATATCCAACGTCAAATGCCCAACGTGTTCCGTATGAAATTGTTGGGTGCAAACGTGGTCAGCGTTGACAGCGGCAGCCGCACGCTGAAAGACGCGATGAACGAAGCCATGCGCGAATGGGTGGCGCGTGTGGATGATACGTTCTACATCATCGGCACTGCCGCAGGCCCTGCGCCGTATCCGGAAATGGTACGCGATTTCCAATGCGTGATCGGCAATGAAGCCAAAGAACAAATGTTGGAAGCCATCGGCCGCCAACCTGATGTTGCCGTTGCCTGCGTGGGCGGCGGCTCGAACGCCATCGGTTTGTTCCATCCCTATATCGAAGAAGAAAACGTACGTTTGGTCGGCGTAGAAGCAGGCGGTTTGGGCGTGGATACCCCCGACCACGCCGCACCGATTACCAGCAAAGCCCCTATCGGCGTATTGCACGGTTTCCGCAGCTATTTGATGCAGGACGAAAACGGTCAAGTCTTGGGTACGCACTCTGTTTCCGCAGGCTTGGACTACCCAGGCATCGGCCCGGAACACAGCCATTTGAACGACATAAACCGCGTGGAATACACCGTTGCCAAAGACGACGAAGCACTCGAAGCCTTTGATTTACTCTGCCGTTTCGAGGGCATTATTCCTGCGCTGGAGTCCAGCCATGCCGTTGCTTGGGCGGTGAAAAACGCGCCGAAAATGAGCAAAGACCAAGTAATTTTGGTCAACCTCTCCGGTCGCGGCGACAAAGACATTAATACCGTGGCGAAACTCAAAGGCATTGAGTTGTAAGCCTTATTGATTGAGCAGCAAAGGCCGTCTGAAAAAGCTGGATATCAGTCTTTCAGACGGCCTTTGTTTCCGTAATGATTCAGCGTAGTATTTTATCCGCGCAAACTCTATCAAGTATCGGCGGCTAAGGAAATTTATCCTTCCAAACCGAGCTTGTGTGCTTTCTAAACCGATTATTCAAGTTATCCATCACCATGAAACATTTGGCAATCCATCTAAAACTATTGGGCATGGCGGCGTTTTGGGGCGCATCTTGGCCGATGGGGCGGATGCTGGGACAAGCGCTGCCGCCTTTAACGGGCGGTATGCTGCGCTTTTTGACGGCGGCAATCTTGCTTTTGGGCTGGCTGTTTGCACGGTATCGATTGCGTACTTTGGCGGTTTTGTCGCGTAAACAATGGCTTGGATTAGCACTGGCGGCGGCATTCGGCGTATTTGGTTTTACCGTGTTGTCTATGCTGGGTTTGCAGCGGATTCCTGCTTCAAGGGCGACGGTGTTGGTTACGTTCAATCCTGTATTGACGATGTTTTTTGCGGCTTTGCTGTTTGGCGAGAAGCTCAACGGCAAGATTGTGTCGGGTATGTTGTTGGCTGTGGCAGGCTCGATATGGGCGGTCACGCATGGCGAGATTGCGGCATTTTTGTCGGGCGGCGGCATAGGGTGGGGCGAAGTGCTGGTGTTTTTCAGCCTTTGCTGCTTGGTCACTTATACGATGATAGGCAGGGCGGTGTTGCAGGGGATTGATGCGCTGACGGTCACCGTGGCCACCGCTTGGCTGGGTGCAATGATGTTGCTGCCGCCTGCGCTGATTTCAGACGGCCTGCCGTTTGGTATGCTTGCCGAAATGGACGGCAGGGGCTGGTTTGCTTTGATTGGCCTGTCTGTCGGCGCAACGGTCTTGAGCTATGCGTGGTATTTTGAAGGCGTGAAGACTTTGGGTGCCGGCAGCGCGGCGGCGTACATCACTTTGGTGCCGGTATTCGGTATTTTGTGTTCCGCTTGGTTTTTGGGCGAGGCATTGCATGTTTCTTTGGTTGCTGGCTGTTTGGCAGCGGTGGGCGGATTGGCGTTGATGCAGTACGGAAGACGTGCCGTCTGAAATAGAAAATATGTTATATAATAATGAAACTGATCAAACCATTGTTTTCAACATGTCTGAACATTCCCCCCTGCTCGATTTCGACCGCACCCACCTGCTCCATCCCTATACGTCCATGACCGACCCGTTGCCTGTTTATCCGGTGCGCCGTGCGGAGGGCGTGCACATCGAATTGGCGGACGGTACGCGGCTGATTGATGGGATGTCGTCTTGGTGGTGTGCGATACACGGCTACAATCATCCTGTTTTGAATCAGGCGGTTGAGGCGCAGATTAAGCAAATGTCGCATGTGATGTTTGGCGGTTTGACGCATGAGCCTGCGGTAGAGCTGGGCAAGTTGTTGGTCAGGATTTTGCCGCAGGGGCTGGACCGTATTTTTTATGCGGATTCAGGTTCGGTTTCGGTGGAAGTTGCGCTGAAGATGGCAGTGCAATACCAGCAGGCGCGGGGTTTGACGGCGAAGCAGAATATTGCGACGGTGCGGCGCGGGTATCACGGCGATACTTGGAACGCGATGTCCGTCTGCGATCCGGAAACGGGGATGCACCATATTTTCGGCAGCGCTCTGCCGCAGCGTTATTTTGTCGATAATCCGACAAGCCGTTTCGATGATGAATGGGACGAGGCGGATTTGCAGCCTGTCCGTTCCTTGTTTGAAGTGCATCATGCGGATATCGCCGCCTTTATTTTAGAGCCGGTCGTGCAGGGCGCGGGCGGCATGTATTTTTATCATCCGCAGTATCTTCGCGGATTGCGCGATTTGTGCGACGAGTTTGATATCGTGTTGATTTTTGACGAAATCGCCACCGGATTCGGGCGCACGGGCAAGATGTTCGCCTGCGAACACGCGGATGTTGTGCCGGATATTATGTGTATCGGCAAGGGCTTGAGCGGCGGTTATATGACGCTGGCAGCGGCAATCACTTCGCAAAAAGTCACCGAAACGATTTCGCGCGGCGAAGCGGGCGTATTTATGCACGGGCCGACATTTATGGCGAACCCGCTGGCGTGTGCCGTTGCCTGCGCCTCGGTCAAGCTGCTTTTGTCTCAAGACTGGCAGGCAAATATCCGCCGCATCGAAAGCATCTTAAAAGGCCGTCTGAAAGCTGCATGGGACATTCGCGGCGTGAAGGACGTACGCGTTTTGGGTGCCATCGGGGTGATCGAGTTGGAAAAAGGCGTGGATATGGCGCGTTTTCAAGCGGATTGCGTGGCGCAAGGAATTTGGGTGCGCCCCTTCGGCAGGCTGGTGTATCTCATGCCGCCTTACATTATTCCAGACGACCTCTTGACCGAACTTGCCGACAAAACCGTACAAATCTTGAAGGAACACAGCAAATGAAAGGCGTTTACTTCGTTAGTGGCATAGACACGGACATCGGCAAAACCGTCGTCACCGGCGTGTTGGCAAAACAATTGTTGCAGCAGGGTAAAAGCGTGATTACGCAAAAGCCCGTGCAAACCGGTTGCCAAGACATTGCCGAAGACATCGTCGTCCACCGCAAAATCATGGGCATACCCATGCAGGAAGCCGACAAACAAGGGCTGACCATGCCCGAAATCTTCAGCTATCCAGCCTCGCCCCATCTCGCCGCCCGTCTTGACGGCAGGGCTTTGGATTTGGATAAAATCCGTACCACCACTCAAGAGTTGGCGACGCAATACGAAATCGTTTTGGTCGAAGGCGCGGGCGGATTGATGGTTCCGCTGACGGAAGATTTGTTGACCATTGATTATATTCAGCAACAGGCTTATCCCGTCATCCTCGTTACCAGCGGACGGCTCGGTAGCATCAACCACACCCTGCTCAGCTTCTCCGCGCTCAAACAATACGGCATCCAATTGCATAGTCTGATTTTCAACCATATTCACGACAGTAAAGATGAAACCGTTGCCGGCGATACCTTGGAATATCTTAAAGGCCGTCTGAAAGATGAGTTTCCCGAAGCCAAATGGCAGGAGTTGGCCAAAACAGAGGTGTCAGATGGAGCTTGATATACCGCGTGGCACGCTTTGTTCACATGCCGAAGCTTCAAGTCTTTTGTCGTCTGATGCTGAACATCTGCTGACCGTTTCTTCGTTAACTGCCGCTCTGCGCGCTTCCGGCAAGGAGTTTTCAGTCGAGCCGGTGTATTTGGGTTTGACGAAGGGTGCGGAAAACGGAGACGAAATCTTTGTACGCGATGTTTTGCTCAAACTGGACGGCGAAACAGTGATACAAGCCAGAAGCGCGTGCCGACCGGACAGCCGTCTATGGACAGAATTATTGGATTGCGGAACGCAGCCTTTGGGCGAGCGCCTGTTTGACGGTACATTGCCGTTGAAACGTTCGGATTTTGAGTTTCTTCGTTTTGAAGATTCCGACCATCCATCTTTCAGACGGCCTGTTACCGCGCGCCGTTCCTATTTTGATTGGAACGGCGAAACATTGGAATTAACAGAATATTTCTTATTGAAATTAATAGATTTATACCGCTAAGGCTGTCTGAAAATAAAACCAATTACCGATGTTTGTCATAATTCTGTTATAATACAATAAATTAAATTGTTAAGATCTGTTTAATTTTAGACGGCAATAAATTATAATAAGAGCTAAGGCTCTAAAAAACCTTTCCTTCCGAATCGATATATAAACAACGACACATTACATCAATGAACATAAGGCGATTTTTCCTACAAATTCTACCGCGTTACGCTGTCGGACGGATGGTGATATACGCCAAGCTGATGCGCGTCGACAAACCCATTGGTACACTGCTTTTGCTGTGGCCGACTTATTGGGCATTGTGGATTGCGTCTAAAGGCGTTCCCGACGCGGATATTTTTATTGCCTTTACCGCAGGCACATTTCTAATGCGCAGCGCAGGTTGCGTCGTGAATGACTTTGCCGACCGCAATTTTGACGGTGCAGTAGAGCGCACCAAAAACCGCCCGTTTGCCAAAGGTTTGGTTTCTAAAACCGAAGCGCTGCTTTTGACCGTCATGCTGTGTCTGATGGCGGCTTTATGCTTGGTGCCGCTCAACCGTTTTACTTGGCTGATGAGCCTTCCGGCCTTATTTTTGGCCATCACATATCCTTTCACCAAACGCTTTTTTCCATTGCCGCAGTTTTATTTGGGGCTGGCATTTTCGTTCGGTATTCCCATGGCCTTTGCCGCCGTGCAAGGCCGAGTGCCTCCCGAAGCATGGCTGATGTTTACCGCTAATGCCTTATGGACGCTGGCTTACGACACGATTTATGCCATGGCGGACAAAGAAGATGATTTGAAAATCGGTATTAAAACTTCGGCAATCACATTTGGTCATCACGATATTACCGCCTCTATGCTTTGCCATTTTTGGTTTACCGTATTGATGGTGGTGCTGGGTATTAAAATCGGCGCAACTTGGCCTTATTGGCTGGTATTGCCGATAACCGTTTATTGGCAGTATCAGCAGTATGCCGCTATCCGTACGCGCGACCGCCAGTTGTGCTTCCAAACATTTTTGGCCAACAACCGCATCGGCTTGGCGTGGTTTTGCGGATTGGTCTGCCATTATTTCTGGTTGTTTTTGGTTTCCAAATTGTTTTAAAAAACTAGGTTGAGGCCGTCTGAAAAGAAGGGAAAAGGGGTATGCCGGACATACCCCTTTTTATTTAAACCATGATTTAGCCAATGATGGAATTTTTACTTTAAATTAATTATAATCAAATGGTTGGATTATTTCCAGTTCGTTAAAAAATATCAAAAACAACATGGAAAATGTTAGCAGGGCGAGTGTAAATTACGCCTTCAGGATTGAGATTTG
>NZ_JBQCTZ010000034.1:0-26488 GCF_051963715.1 Neisseria sp. P0001.S005
GGAGGAGAAAACAGCTGAAAACCCTTGTTTGGATTTCGGCTGTTGGAAGGAAAGGAATTTTGCAAAGGTCTCGGCCTTTTCATATCTCTATTTATCTGAATATGATCCAAACAAAATTATGATAAAAACAGCTATTTATTAGATTATTTCAATAATGATAAGAATAATCAATTATTATATAAATATTAATAATATTTAAAAATTTTATATTTTTTATATAAAATAGTATTTTAACCTCTTATATTAAATTCTTAACAAAGAGAAACTATGTCTGCTTTTACTCCCAAACCCAAAATAATCATTCTCAGCCTTGCCAGCGCATTCAGTACATTAACCGTTGCTAATGTCATCGAAACCTCAGCTCAACCCGAACAATACCAAGAATTGGATACCGTTGTTGTCAGTGGCAAACGTACCAACGACCAAAAAGGCGCGGACGATGTGTATTACAAAAACGTCTCCAACGCCTATGTTGGCAAAGAATACCTCGAACGCTACCGCGTCCAATCCGCCGGCGACGTACTCAAAGGCCTAAACGGCGTATACAACATGAATACCCGCACCGCCGGCGGCGCGATTACGCCCAATATACGCGGCATCACCGGCAAGGGCCGCATCCCGGTTACCATTGACGGCACCGAGCAGACTATCGACGTATGGATGAACAACTACGGCGTGGGCGACCGCAACTACCTCGACCCCGCCCTGTTCCGCAGCATCGCGGTGGAAAAAAGCCCCGCCCTCACGCGCGGCTTGAAATCGGGTGTCGGCGGCGCGGTAACCATCCGCACCATCGAACCCGCCGACATCATCCCCGAAGGGAAAAAATTCGGCTTCCAACTGAAAACGGAGTTCTCCAACAACAGCAACAAACAGGCCAACAACCTCAACCAATGGCTGGGCTGGGAAGACTACCGAACCCTGCCCTTCGGCGCGACGGCCGACGGCGCGGGCGGCGGCGTCGACCCGCATACCGGCAAACAAAGCCCGCAGGCCTTGGTGGCCGACGGCCTGACCCCGCCCAAACATAAAAGCGGCCGCGACAATTGGCGTTTCGGCAATGACCGCAGCTATATGGCCGCCGCCGCCTTCAAAACCGAACTTTCAGACGGCCTGGCCGCCTACAGCTACCGCGACAAGGGCAACTACTTTGCCGGACGCAAGGGTGCGGAAGGCTACCTGCACAATCCGGTATACGACCTGCAAAAATGCGGCGATGAAGGCGGCAGCGAATTTGACTGCAAAAACTCCGCCACCTTCGTACCCAATATGGCCAAGGTCTACCATCCCGGCGTGGAAGTGTTCAACAGCAACATCAGGACTAAAACCCTGCTGCTGAAAAACAACTGGCATCTGCCTGGCAACCATAAACTCGGCTGGCAGTATATGCGCACCGATGTGCGCTTCGGCGAAATCAACCCCTTCCACGCCACCTATGTGATGAATATGGAAGAGCACAACCCCAGCAGCCGCCCCAGATCATTGTCGCCGCAGATGCAAAGTATCGATTCCAATATCCGCACCGACACCTACAAACTCGGCTGGGACTGGAAGCCCGAAAACAGCCGCTGGATAGACCTGCAGGCCAACTTGTGGCGCATCAAAACCAACTCCACCCGCCACCAGAGCGGCGGCATGGATTTGTCTGCCGCCCGCCCCGACCCCTATTACGATGCCTGGTACTGGTGTACCAAACGCGGACAACTTCCGCCAGATTATGCTAACAACTACAGCAGCTGCGGCAGCCTGCTGAACGATTACGGCATCAACGGTTTGAGCAAAAAAGAAGTGATGAAAATCCTGCCCAACGAAAACCGACAATACCGTGTGCTTTCCGGAGCAGAACAGAAAACCCGCGTCAGCCGTACGGGCTTCGACCTTAACAACCGCTTCCGCCTACACCCGCGCCTGAACATGACCCTGTCCGCCGACTATCAGAACGAGAAGCTTGAGGAAGAAGTGGATGTGGTTAACTCTCAGGATTTGTTCAATCTTGCCGGCATGGCCACCGGCATGACGAAAATCGCCGGCCCACGCGGTGGCAAACGGCGCGAATGGGGAACAAACTTGGTATTCGACTGGCAGGCCACCGACCGTTTGAAAATCTCCGCCGGCATCCGCTACCACAACTTCAGAGGCTTCGACTCCGCCTTGGCCGAAGGCCGCGCCCGCCGCGATCCGCGCTATCAGGCCGGTGGCGGCGACAGCAGCACTTATTCGGACGGCGTGTACATCCCATATTTCGAGCTGGTTGGCGATCGGGAGCGGCGCGATTGGGACGCGGTATCCGAACAGAGCCGACGTGCCCACCAGTCAGGCGATGATGCCGCCATCGCCGCCGCCAACCGGGCTATGCAGGCGCACGGCGCACGCTATAAACTGCCGAAAGAGTATAATAGTTCGGAATATAAGGTATACGACCAGTATCAATATATCGGCAGTGACGGGCTTGCTTATGGTGACGGTACAGGTTATTATGGTAATAATTCTCAAAATCATCCGTTGTACCGGGTGCGCCCCGTATATGTGCCGTTTGTGAACGGCAAGCTGGACAGCGGTTCGCTGCCCGAACATTTCCATGATTTTGTGAAAAATTATCAGGAAAAGGTTGCCAATCCACAGGGATTGAATCAGTCACATTACCGATATTGGGCAGGGTCGGGGAATCCTGAGAACTGTATAAGAAATAGCGTAATAACCTGTCTTGATCATTACAAAGCAGGAAAACTATCCAATATGGGTGTCGGTTATCCGGAAACCGGCGGTGATACCGGATCAGAACATAAGATTATCAATAAACACTACACTGAAGAGCAATACTGGGCGCAGCCCAAACCGATACGCGCCCATGCCTGGGCGCCGACCGTCGCCGTCAGCTACGACCTGACCGACAACAACCGCTTATTCGTGCGCTACGCGCAGATGACCCGCTTCCCCAGCGTGTACGAAGTCGGCAGCTTTTACAACGACCTGGACTATGTCGGATCGCCCAAAGCGCCGAATTTCCGCTTCAAGCCGGAACGCAGCCGCAGCCTGGAAATCGGCTACAACTTTAACTTCGCACCGCACTTTGCCCGGCTGCGCCAAGGCGATATGCGCCTGACCTACTACCGCAACCGCATCCGGAACGTAATCGAGACCACCGACCATTTCCGCACCGTGCAATACGACAGCAAGGATACCGCCGGGCTGGAATGGCAGGGCCGCATCGACAGCGGCCGCTTCTTCGCCGCGCTGGGCGCGACCTACCGCCTGAAACAGCAGATGTGCGACCGCGACACGGCCTTCGATTTCGACCCCTACGGCTACAAAGGCATACCGGTCTGCATCGAAGGGGGCTACGGCAGCACGCGCGGCTACCAGGCACTGCAGCCGAAGTATTCGGTCAACCTTGATGCGGGCATGCGCGCCTTGGGCGAGAAACTCGAATTCGGCCTGCGCGGCATCTACCACAGCCGCGTCAATACCAAGCAATACGACCAACTGTTGAAGCGGGGTTTGGGGCATATCTTCAACAGCACCGGCAAGCCCTACCATTGGAACCCCTCGCTGACATGGGACGTGTACGGCCGCTATCAGGTGCACAAAAACCTCAACGTCAACTTAGGCATTACCAATCTGACCAACCGCTACTACCTTGACCCGATGTCCAACGTGCCCGCCCCCGGGCCGGGCAGGACGGTTACCTTCGGGCTGACGGCGAAATTTTAGCCGGACGGATAACGACAGGTGCGGCAAACGCGCCGGACATAGGGATACACAAACCAAACCGCCCCGCAGGGGAAGGCTTTTTGCCGTTTTTTCCGCCAGCCGGCGGCAATAAAGCGGATGTTTGTTGTTATTCACTTAATGTTTAAAAGGAGACTTATCATGTCTATCTTCAAACAAACCCTGTTGGCCGCGACGCTGTGCGGTGTTTTTGGCGCAGCCGTCGCCGCTCCGGAAGGTGGTTCAAGTCAAAAAAGAAAGGATGGCTATTGGATAACGGTCAAACCAGGTACCTCCAGTTGGCAACCCTTCGGTGCTGGCAAGGCAGGCTTAGCATTCAGTACCGACAACGGCCATAGTTGGTCAAACTCCATCAATCTGGAAGACGGCCCGGTTAAACATATCGGTATCAAATATAAACAGGGCACACAGAAAGTTCCGATTAACGGCAACGACCCCTATGCCAATGTGGACGGCACGCGCAATCCGCATTATCTGACCTTAAAGGATGTGAAACCGGTAATCGGCTGGTTCTATAATCCGCCGTTGGGACAGGTGTGGTATGAAAACCGCCACAACAACACCGAAGTATACAGCGTGCGCCAGATGGCCAACCCGGCCATTCCCGCCGCACCCAAGTTCGGCGGCCTAGTCATCGCCAAGGTGCCGGGTATGAACGGCAACGACGGCAACGTGTTCTTCGGCGAATGGGCACCGCGCAAAGGCAATCCGCTACAAAACAGTACGGATTTGAATATGGCGGACGGCAAACGCACCGTTTGGTATGTAGGCGACAATCCGACCCGAAATATGCCGAAGCTCGTTAATGCTAAATACAATGTATTGGGCGTGAACAAACACACTCCCGGTCGCAACGATTTCTACACCGGTACACTTACCGCCAATTACGGGACAGGGTCAGGTTCACTGACAGGCAGTATCTCCCGTCCAGGTGACAGTGTAAACTTCGCCGGTACCAATATTCGGAGCAACGGCACATTTGACAACGGCAAGGTGAACGAACATATTACCGGCCGTTTCTACGGCAACAGTGCGGAAGCCTTGGCCGGTATCGTGGATCGCGCGGGAGCAGATAAAGATGTAGCCTTCGGCGGTCGCAAACAATAAGCCCAAATTGTCAAGAATACAACGGGATGCAGCTTGACCATAGTCTGCATCCCGCTTTGGTTTTATCGAATCTGACTTCTTTCAGACGGCCTCCCCGCCCAAAGGACCCTATCCCATGAAACACCACTTCTGCCTGCTTTTTCTACTGCTCTGCACGGTCTGCCTTGCCGCTCCGTCCAACGATGCCGCAGATGAACGCCGCCGCCTGCTGGATGAGAGCAGCCGCCAAACGCAGCAATATCGAGAAAGTGACTGGCTGGACACGGAACAGGCACGCGGGGAAGCGGAGGAAAACGACGGCTACATCATGATAGACGGTGCAGTCTACCAAGTCGGCGATACGGCGGAAGAGCTGGAAAGCGCGATTTACCACGCCCTCAATACGCGGCAGTGGCACAAAGTGCGGCAGTTCGCCGCCCGCTACGCAAAACTGCCGCAACACAAACCCGCGCTGATTCATTTGGCCGATGCGCTGCAAAAACGGGACAAAGGGAATTTCCGCGCGGCGGAGAACAGTTTTCAGACGGCCTTGGAAGCCGAACCTGACAACCCCCGCCTGCTGCTCGAAGCGGGGCGGTTTTATGCCGAAGACAACCAAAACAAAGAGTCCGCCGCCGCATTTGAAAAAGTTCTGAAAACAGATATTCCTGCTGAAACCCGCCCCATCGTGGAAAACTACCTGTCCGAACTGGGCAAACGCCGCCGCTGGCACGGCCAAATTGGCCTCGGCTACGGCTACAACAGCAATGTAAACCAAGGCAACGGCATCAACCAATGCGTGTGGGAAATCGCGGGCATGTGCCTGATGGAGCGCACCCTGCCTGCGCCAACGGATTCGACCTTCTTATCCTATAGCGCGACCGCCGAAAAAACCGTCCCGCTCAAAGGGCATCATGGTGTACAGGTGCGCGGTGTGCTGTACGGCAACCGCTACACGGAAAAAGACAAAAGTTCGGCGGCCATGCCGGATTACGGCTATCACAACGATTCGCTTTACGCGGGATACGCCTATGCCGACGCACGCTCCTCCTTTTCCCTGCTGCCCTATTTCGAATACGACTTCCGCAACCGCCACACCCACTACCGCGCATGGGGTGTGGATGCCGACTGGTCGCGCACACTCTCCCCACGCTGGCGCATTAACTCACATGCCGGAGCAAAAAAGACCGGATACAGCGGGCAAAACAAAGATTATTTTGCCGACTATAAGCAATATGAACTAGGCATAGGGGCAGAATTTTCTCTTACACCCAAAAGCGGACTGTTCGCCAACTTCGATGCCACACGCAAAGCCTATCCCGAAAAATCTTCTTCCAGCAAGGAATATACAACACGGCTGGGAGCGTATAGTTTTTTTTCAAGCGGTACTTACCTCAACGCTATCCTGCTTCACCGCCGCAGTCTTTATGACGCGGCAAGTTTTGTCAGCGACAACAGACGGCGGTGCGACAATCAATACATAATGATAGCCGCTGTGGGCTTTCCGCAGTGGAACGTTAAAGGTGTGTACCCTGAGTTTCGTTTCAGACGCTCAATCTCCCATAGCAATACATCACATTACCGCTACCGTCAGAATGAATGGCTACTAAATTTTAAATATCGATTTTAAATTGAGTCATTTAGAAATACGCTAAAGCAACAATATAACCATACTGTTTTACTCCTTTCTATTTCATGCCGTCTGAAAAAAAGCCGATACACCTTTCCGATGTATCGGCTTTCGTTATCTGCTTAACGCTTAATTTCTGCTGGGCAGTTCTTTTTCGCTCAATGGTTTGATGTACCAAATATCGCGGCAGTAGTCGGCGATAGAGCGGTCGGATGAGAAGAAGCCCATGTTGGCGATGTTGATCAAGGCTGATTTGCGCCATGCGGATACGTTGCGGTAGTGTTCGTCCGCTTTGTATTGCGTGTCGATGTAGCTGCGGAAATCGGCCATCAGCTGATAGAAGTCGCCGTATGGTTGCAACACGTCGTTGTAGCGGTTTGGCTCTTCCGGAGAGAAAGTGCCTTGGCTGATTTGGTTGACGACGCGGCGCAGGTCGCTGTCTCGCTCGATATAGCTTAACGGGTCGTAACCGTTGCGGCGGATTTCTTCGACTTGCTCAACGGTGTTACCGAAGATATAGCAGTTGTCCGCGCCGACTTTTTCCAAAATCTCAACGTTCGCTCCGTCCAGCGTACCCATGCAGATTGCGCCGTTGAGGGCAAATTTCATGTTGCTGGTACCGGATGCTTCTGTACCTGCCAATGAAATTTGTTCGTGCAAATCGGCGGCTGGAATAATGATTTGGGCAAGGCTGACGCTGTAGTTCGGGATGTAAACGACTTTAATCAGGTCGCGGATACGGGTGTCGTTGTTGATAACTTTGGCAACGTCGTTAATCAGTCGGATGATTTTCTTCGCCATGTAATAGGCGGAAGCGGCTTTACCGGCAAAGATGAACACGCGCGGCTGCCAATCGAAATCAGGGTTTTCCAGGATTTTGTTGTAACGGTCGACAATGTGCATCACGTTCAATGCTTGACGTTTGTACTCGTGGATACGTTTGATTTGGATGTCGAAAAGTGCATCGGTATTAACCTTGATGCCCAGCTCGGTTTCGATGTATTTGGCAAGACGCTCTTTGGCGGCTTTTTTCACTTCGCCGAATTCTGCCTGTACGGAGGCATCGTCCACTTTGTCGTTGAGCTTAGTCAGGTTATCCAAATGCAGACGCCAGTCTTCGTCGCCCAGATGTTTATCCAAGAATTTGGTCAGGCCCGGGTTGGCGATGTTGATCCAGCGGCGCGGGGTGACGCCGTTGGTTACGTTGGTAAAGCGTTCCGGGAATACTTTGGCAAAGTCGGCAAAGATGGATGTGGTCATCAAATCGGAGTGGATTTTAGCCACGCCGTTGACTTTGTGCGAACCGATCACGGCAAGCCATGCCATGCGGACGCGACGGCCGTGGGTTTCGTCAATGATGGATACGCGGCGGACAAAGTCATCGTCGAAGTTGCCGATGGCGCGTAAGGCATTGAGGAAGTAGGCGTTGATTTCAAAGATGATGTCCAAATGGCGCGGCAGCAGACGGCCCATCAGGTCAACCTGCCAGGTTTCCAAGGCTTCGCTCATCAATGTGTGGTTGGTGTAAGAGAAAATCTTACAGCACATATTCCATGCTTCAGTCCATTCGATGCCTTCTTCGTCAATCAGGATGCGCATCAATTCTGGAATGGCGAGCACCGGATGGGTATCGTTCAAGTGGATGGCGACTTCGTCCGCCAAGGTGCGGATGCTTGGGAAACGGCATTTGTGGCGTGCAACAATATCTTGAACGGAAGCGGAAACCAAGAAGTATTCTTGCTTCAGGCGCAATTCGCGGCCGGAATCGGTAGAGTCGTTAGGATAGAGGACGCGTGAGATGTTTTCGTCGCTGTTTTGTGCGCGAACGGCAGAGGCATAGTCGCCTCGGTTGAAGTCGGCAAGGTCAAACAGGTTGCCTGCGTGCGCAGTCCACAAGCGCAATGGGTTGGCACATTCGCCGCCATAGCCCGGAATGATTTCATCGTATGCCCAAGCGGAGATTTCTTCGCTCGGCTGCCATTCTTTTTTGTTGCCCAAGTTCAATACTTGGCCGCCGAAACGGACGGAATATTGTTTGTTCGGACGGGCAAACTGCCATGCCAAATCTTGGTCGAGCCACAAATCGGGTTTTTCAACTTGTTGGCCGTCCACGATTTCTTGTTTGAACATACCGTATTGGTAACGGATACCGTAGCCCATGGCCGGAATGCGCAGGGTTGCCAAAGAGTCGAGGAAGCAGGCAGCCAGACGGCCCAAACCGCCGTTACCCAAACCCGGATCTTCTTCTTGTTCGCAGACATCGGCAAATTCTTTGCCCAGTTGCTTAAAGGCTTCTTCGAATTCGGCATAAACGCCTTCGTTAATCAGCGCGTTGACAAACGAACGGCCGAGCAGAAATTCCATAGACAGGTAATAAACCATGCGTTTGCTGTTGTCAATGTGGGCGCGGCGTGTTTTGAGGAAATCTTCCGCAATCAGGTCACGCGCGGCAAGCATGGCGGCGTTGAGCCATTGGTGTGAAGTTGCCTCCTTCGGATCTACGCCCAAGATGAAAATCAGCTTGTAAACGATGGATTTACGGATGGTTTCGGCGTCCGGTTTAGGCATTACATAATCGTAACCGGAGATGGGGAGTTTTTTCTTAGCCATGGAAGCCTTTCTCTAGCGTGAGGCACTGGACAACGCGCCTGATGGTTTTATTAAAAACAACGAAACTCGGTTTTCAGACGGCCTGACAACGGCAACAGGCCGTCTGAAAGGAATGGTGCGTAGATTTGTTACAAACTAAGGAGATTATAGCGGAAAGATTTAAAAAAAGGATATATTTTTCTTTATAAAACATTCAATTAACAATTAAACCATTCATCATCTTATCGGCATTTTCAATTTATACCACTAAGCTGCAAATCATAAAATACTGACAAAATATCAAAGAATTAATCAACCAATAGTTTAATTCTCATTTAATTTGTTTTATGTAAAATCCAAATCCCCATATGCTTAACAACACATTTTCCTGATTCTTCGTAATTAAATTTCTCAGATGGTACGCAAGAAATTTCCCAATTGCCTTGAGGCAGGTTAAATAACTGACGACTACGTTTGGCATTGACCAACAGCAGCCACTCGTCGTCCAAAACAATCTGAATCGCCTTACTGCCCCTGTTGTGCCAACAATATTCGGTCATTGGGCTGCCGTCGGCATTGAGCCATTGCACACGCTCTTTTTCCCACCAACAATCATCTGTCAGCAGCTTGATTTGGCTGCGAACACGTATCAACTCTTGAGTGTAATTTTGCAATACATAGGACTCATTTTGCCAATCCAACCATGTAATCGGATTATCTTGGCAGTAGCTGTTGTTGTTGCCTTGCTGACTGTTGCCGAACTCATCGCCCGCCAAAAGCATGGGCGTACCGTTGGATAAAAATAAGGAGGCAAGCAACGCTTTGGAGGTGTATTCGCGGTTGAGCAAAACCTCTTCATCATCGGTTTCGCCTTCTACGCCGTGGTTGTAGCTGATGTTTTCATTATGCCCGTCGCGGTTGTTTTCGCCGTTGGCTTCGTTGTGTTTTTCGTTATAGCTGACCAAATCGCGCAGAGTGAAGCCGTCGTGTGCAGTGATGAAGTTGATACTGGCAGAAGGGTGGCGGCCGCTGTGGTTGAAAATATCGGACGACCCGGCCAAGCGTTCGGCAAATGCGCCCAAATTGCCGCTTTCCCATGACCAAAACGCGCGCATGTCATCGCGGAAACGGCCGTTCCATTCGGCAAAAGGTTGCGGGAAATTGCCCAAGTGATAACCGCCCTCGCCGATGTCCCATGCTTCAACAATCAGCTTCAAACCGGCCAAAACCGGGTCTTGATACAGGACTTGGAAAAAACGGCCGTACGATTGGAAATCAGGCTCGCGTCCCAATACGGTTCCCAAATCGAAACGGAAGCCGTCGATATGAAACTCTTCCGCCCAATAGCGCAGGCTGTCTGCCGCCCAACGGGTAACGTCGCGCCGGACAATATTGAGCGTATTGCCGCAACCCGACCAGTTTTCATAATTGCCGTAAGGGGTGTGCCAATACCATAAAGTGTTGTCGATACCGCGCTGACACAGCATCGGGCCTTTGTCGTCCTGCTCTGCCGTGTGGTTGTACACGACATCCAAAATCACTTCCAAACCTGCCTGATGCAGGGCTTTGACCGCTTGTTTAAACTCCGCCGCCGCACGCTCGGGATTATCGGCATAAGACGGCTCGACGGCAAAATGAGAATAAGTGTTGTAGCCCCAATAATTGCTCAAGCCCATCTGCTGAAGATGGTATTCGTCAAGATGATAATGAATCGGCAGCAGCTCAACCGTCGTCACCCCCAACTCTTGCAGATAGGCCAAAACCCGTTTATCACTCAAGGCTTTATAAGTGCCTGCATATTTCAAATCGGGGAACTGCTTGGTAAACCCTTTGACATGGGCTTCATAAATAACGGTTTTACCCCATGGTATTTCCGGACGGCAATCTTTGGCCCAATTGAATCGGCTGCGTCCGATCACGACGCTTTTCGGCGCAACGGCGGCATTGTCGCGTTCATCTTCCGGCCTGAACCATGCCATTTCTTCGGCGGTACGGTAACTTGGTTTGCCGTCAATTTTTTTGGAATACGGGTCAATCAGCAATTTGTTGGGATTAAAACATGAGCCGTATTCTGCGTTTTCACGTCCATACACGCGGAAACCGTATCGCTGCCCCGCCTTAACGTCCGGCACAAATCCGTAAAATACCGAACCGCGCCGCGAAGGCATCTCCAAACGGGTTTCTTTATCCTTATCAAACAGACACAATTCGACCTTTTCGGCATTGATGGAAAACAAAGTAAAATTTGCACCCTTACTTGTCAGGGTCGTGCCCATAGGATAAGGCTTGCCTTCCTCGATATGCCATGATTTGGCAGACATAGAATGATTCCTTGGTATGTATTTGGTTTCGTGTCCAATATAAGGCCGTCTGAAAATCTTTCAGACGGCCTTGAGTCATATTGATATCACTATCTTTTAATTTTCAGCTGATTGGGCAGGCATAATGCCCACCCTCAAAGTTGATTTACGCTTCTTCTTTGACTGCCGCCTGATACAGGTACACGGTTGCCAACGGCGGTACGGTAACAGACAAGGAATTTGGTTTGCCATGCGACCAAACTTCTTCTGTCTCCACCGTTGCGCCGGCAGAAACGCCGCTACCTTTGTAATGCAGGTCGTCTGAATTGAGGATTTCGCGGTATTCGCCGGCAGAGTTCACGCCGAAACGGTAGCCTTCGCGTACCACAGGCGTGAAGTTGCTGATCACGATAACGCGGTTGCCTTCGCGGTCGCGGCGCTCGAAAACGAATACGGAATTGTCGCCGTCATCTGCAACCAACCACTCAAAGCCTTCAGGCCATTGATCCAATTGGTAAAGCGGCGCGGTGTCTTTATAGACATGGTTCAATTCGCGCACGAAGTCTTGTACGCCTTTGTGCCAGCCGCCCTCTTGCTCCAGCAAGAACCAATCCAGTCCTTCGTTGTAGTTCCACTCGCGGCCTTGCGCAAACTCGCTGCCCATAAACAAAAGTTTTTTGCCGGGGAAGCCGTACATAAAGCCGTAGTAAGCGCGCAGGTTGGCAAATTGTTGCCAGCAGTCACCAGGCATCCGTCCGAGTAGCGAACGTTTGCCGTGCACGACTTCATCGTGTGAAAGCGGCAGGACAAAGTTTTCGCTGTACTGGTACATCATGCCGAAAGTCATTTTGTTGTGGTGATATTTGCGGTTGATGGGGTCTTCCATCATGTAACGCAAAGTATCGTTCATCCAGCCCATATTCCATTTGAAGCTGAAGTTCAAACCTTCTTGGCGGGTCACATTGGCGAACGAAGTAGATTCTTCGGCGATTTCAGTCGCAGCCGGAACTTCCTCTTTCAACATGGTGTTGGTATCACGCAGGAAAGCGATGGCTTCGAGGTTTTCATGGCCACCGTATTGGTTCGGAATCCACTCGCCGTCTTTGCGCGAATAGTTGCGGTAAATCATCGAAGCCACCGCGTCAACGCGGATACCGTCAAAGCCAAAACGTTCTATCCAATACAGGGCGTTGCCTTGCAGGAAGTTTTTCACTTCGTTTCTGCCGAAGTTGTAAATCAGGGTGTTCCAGTCTTGGTGGTAGCCTTCGCGCGGGTCGGCGTGTTCGTACAGCGCAGTGCCGTCGAATTTGGCCAGGCCGTGATCGTCGGTCGGGAAATGGCCGACCACCCAGTCAAGGATAACGCTGATACCCTCGTCGTGCGCGGCTTTAATCAGGGCGCGCAATTCTTCCGGCGAACCGAAACGGCTGGTCGGCGCATACAAACCGGTTGCCTGATAGCCCCATGAGCCGTCAAACGGATATTCGGAAACAGGCAGGAACTCGATATGGGTAAAGCACATGTCTTTGACGTATGCCACCAATTCTTTGGCGAGCTCTTCGTAAGTCAGCCAGAAATTGTTTTCCGGATTGCGCTTCCACGAACCCAAATGCACTTCATAAATGCTGATCGGCGCATCAATGGCGTTGGCACGGGCGCGGAAGGCCGGTTCTTCCACTTCGTCAGGTAAACCGCGCACGATAGATGCCGTGGTCGGGCGCAGTTCCGCACCGAAAGCATATGGGTCGGCTTTTTCGCGCACATCGCCGTTGGCATCGCGGATTTCAAATTTGTATAGGGCATTGAGTTTGACTGCCGGAATAAAGATGTCCCAAATGCCGTTGTCTCGGTGGAAACGCATCACATGGCGGCGGCCATCCCAGTTGTTGAACTCGCCGATAACGGAAACGCGTTGCGCATTGGGTGCCCAGACGGCAAAGCGTACGCCCTTCACGCCGTCCAACTCGGCAAAATGCGCGCCTAAAGTTTCATAAGGACGCAGGTGTTTGCCTTCGGCCAACAGCCAAGAATCCATGTCTTGCAACGCAGAGCTGAAATGATAAGGGTCTTCTTCAATCACTGGCTCGGAATCTTCGGTATAACGGATACTCAAAGCGTAATCGGGCGCCTCATCGGGCAAGACGGCCACAAAGAAACCGCGTTCATCAATTTTTTCAGACGGCACGATGAGTTCGCCGCTGCGGCGGTTCACAATATCCACACTTACTGCGCCGGGAACTAAAACGCGCACCACTTCATCGCCCTCTGCAAGGCGGTGTCGTCCCAAATAAGCGAACACATCGCTATGGGTGGCAAGAAACAGGCTTTCGACCGTATCGCGCTCAATTTGGTCAAGTTCATGATAAGTCTTGATTTGGCTGTTTGTTTTCATGCGTACCTCGTCAATAATGGCAAGTTGGCCGCCCATGAGGCGGTGTTGTAGGAAATCTTCCAAAGAAACCGGCATTTTTTGCGCCCAGTTCGGATAACCGTCCGGCACGCCGGGGACATTCAAATTGTCAATGACGCCCAGCAGGTTTTCCAGTTGTACGGCGTAAAGCTTGCTGCGGCTCAATGCGCCGTATTTGTGCAAAGCCGCCAGCAAGGTTTCATCGGCTTTTGCCGGCATTTGTACGTCTGCACCCAGACAGCCGGTTTCTTTCAATTTATCCAGTAAATCGGCTTTATCGTGTTCGCGCTCGTCCAAGGCCGTCTGAAAAGCGGCTGCATCTGGCAAAGTACCGAGTTTGAACATCGTATCCAAATCTTTGCCTATCCAATAACCTGCCAAGGGCGCGACATCGTGGGTACTGATGACCGTAATCGCCTGCTCGGGGTATTCTTCAGGTAATTGGAAACCGTTCCAGCCCTTGCTGAAATACATCACTTTGTAGGAGAACACTTGATAGCGGTTGAGCAGATAACGCGCTTGATCGGGTACCGTCCCCAAGTCCTCGCCGATGATGACGCAACGGTTGCGCCGGCTTTCCAATGCCAAAATAGCAAACATCACTTCGGCATCGTAATGCACATATGCGCCGAAATCTACTGTTTTACCGTTTAACACCCACCACAAACGACACAATGCCATTACATGGTCAATCCGCAATACGCCATACAGACGCATGTTTTCGCGCAACAGATGAGCAAATTTTTCATAGCCCGTATGCTTCAACATCAACGGATTAAGAGGCGGCAAATCCCAATTCTGCCCTGTCGGCCCTAAAGGATCGGGCGGCGCACCGACCGATACGTCCATACAATAATCTTGGCGGTTTAACCAAGTATCCGCGCTGCCTCGCGCCACGCCGACCGCCAAATCGCCGTAAATACCGAGTTTGACACCGTATTCGGCAGCGGCTTGGTTGACTTCTTGCAACTGCTCCGCGCAAAGCCATTGCAGCCACATATAAAAACGGATTTCACGCTCATGACTAAGCGCAAATTTTTCTACTGCTTCGCCATCAGGTTGATGAAATTCAGACGGCCATGACTGCCAACCCACTTGTCCGGGACGGCTGTAATACTGGTCCAAAGCCTCAAACAAACCGAAGCCCTGCAAAGCCTTGCCTTTTTCTAATACAAAAGCTTCAAATGCAGCGCGTTCATTTGCCGCAGCTTCGCAAGAATCTTGTTCAAACGCGTTAAACGCCATATGCAACGCATCACGCTTGCATGCCCAAACCGCCGTATAAGTTACCGTTTCCGTAACACGCAAAGCGGCAATGCGCTGACGGATTTTCGGTTGTGCCAGCCAGTTTTTCAGTTGCTCGTTATAAGTAAACGCGCCGACTTTCTCTATATCCAAATAAATCGGATTGAGCCATTCGCGCGAAGAAGGGCTATAAGGGCTGGCAAAGGCAGGCTTACTGGTAAACAAGGCGTGCAAAGGGTTGATACCAACAAAATCCAGCTTTTTCTCCGCCGCGTATTTCATCAGGTTCAGCAAATCGGTAAAGTCGCCTATGCCCCAGTTGTGCTCGGAACGCAGGCTATACAAATGCATGGTCAAACCATTCATCCGACCGCCGTTGGTAAGCAGTTTGGGTTGGTAAACCGATTCAGGCGCAACAATCAGGCGTACAAGGCGACATTTGCCACCGGTCTCGGCCGACAAAGTGTAATAACCGCAAGCCAGTTGGGGCAGCTTAATCCAAAGCGTATCGTTGTAGCCCAGATATAAAGTCAAGGTCTGGCACTCATCCGCCTCATCAATCAATACGACCGCTTCCGCACCATGAAATTCAGACGGCATCTGTAAAGATTCTTCACCGTTTTCATGCGCGACCATCGTATTCAGATAAAGGCCGTCTAAATCGGGTTTGCTTTTATCCAAAACAGCAACGATCGATTCCAAAACTTCAGGTTTGGTCGCATGATATGTACCGTTGATGTCGTGGTAGCCTAAATCAATACCGGCCTCTACAGCCTGCTGCTCCAATGTTTCACTCATTGCATTCTGCCTGTTTTACCAACATCTGAATCTTAATACAGATTTTGTCGCACTGTTACATGTAATTCATTGTAGTCTCTAACAAAATCCATATTTCCCTGTTTGATTTGACCTGCGCCAAAATTTCCTATTTATCTGTCTTGTAAAAACTTAAAGGCCGTCTGAAAAAGAAGGTTTCATTCCTTTTCAGACGGCCTTTATCATGTTTCAAGCCTGATTAGTGATGGTGATGACCGTGCGGGCCATGTACGTGACCGTGGGCAATTTCTTCCTCAGTCGCATCGCGTACACCTTCAACGGTCGCTTTGAACAATACTTTCATACCGGCCAAAGGATGGTTGCCGTCTACTACGGCTTTACCGTCGGCAACATCGGTTACACGATAAATCAATACATCGCCTGTTTCCGGATCATCGGCTTCAAACATCATGCCAACTTCAACTTCAACAGGGAACACACTTACATCTTCAATGCGCACCAACTCAGGATCTTGCTCGCCGAAAGCATCATCAGGCGACAAAGCCACTTCAACGGTATCGCCTACATTTTTGCCGTGCAACGCTTCTTCCACCAAAGGGAAAATACCGTCATAACCGCCATGCAGGTAAGCAATCGGCTCTTCGGTTTTGTCCAACAGTTGGTTGTTGGCATCGTACATTTCATAATGCAGGGAAACTACGGAATTTTTAACAATAGACATCATGTCGTCCTTAATCAATATTTATAAAGTCAAGCTCAGGCTATTCTATCACAGCTGTAACTAAACAATCGGTTTACCTTAAACAAATCCTTTTGGCGAATACAACAAAACCGAAAAAGTCCATACAAAAAACAAAATTGAATGATTCCAATCCACAAAAGTTGCTTTTTCACAACACAAAGTTGCTAAATTACAAAAATTTCCCTAAACGCAAAAACATTCCAAACCCTTAAAACCTATAACAAATAAAAATACACAACTCATTGAATACAATGTATTTTTAAAATCTTCATTAATAATGAATATTTTCAGATGATTTTTCGTGCGCCAATATGATTTACATTATTTTCACTATTTTCGTATTGATTTTAGCCAACAAACGGTTACGCAACGTTGCATTGACCTATCCCGTGGGGCATAATATTAAAAAATTCAGTAATGAATTTCTACTGTACAGGCCGTTTGACGGCTATTTTTAGTTTAAATCGATTTAAAAAAGGTTCTTAAAAATGAAAAAATCTCTGTTCGCTGCTGCTTTGTTGTCTTTAGCTTTGGCCGCTTGTGGCGGTGCTGATAAAGCTGCTGAATCTGCTGCTTCTGAAGCCGCTGCATCTGCTACTGAAGCTGCTGCATCTGCTACTGAAGCTGCTGCTTCTGCTGCTACCGAAGCTACTGAAGCTGCTGCTTCTGCTACTGAAGCTGCTGCTTCTGCTACTGAAGCTGCTGCTTCTGAAGCTGCTAAATAATATTCTTTTGAATATAAGAAAAGCAGGATACCATTGCGTATCCTGCTTTTTTACATTCCTCACACTCCCCTTCCCGATTTTTTCGCCTGACTGCCATGCACCTTCACGACCGTTTTACTGAGTTTCTTTCCGCCTCTGAAATCATCGAAGCCACTCCGGCCTTGTTAAACGACCAACGCCGCCGCTTTGTTTCTTCGCCGGATATTGTCTTACAGCCGAACTCTGTCGAGAGCGTGCAGAAAATCATGCGTTTCTGTTTTGAAAACTGCATATGTGTAACCCCGCAAGGCGGCAATACAGGATTATGCGGCGCAACGGTAACCACCGAAGGCGTACTGCTCAACCTCTCCAAGCTAAACCGCATCCGCGATATCAACCTTGCCGACAACAGCATGACGGTTGAAGCTGGCGTGATTTTGCAAAATGCTCAAAAGGCGGCAGCCGAAGCCGGACGACTGTTTCCGCTCAGCCTTGCCAGCGAGGGCTCTTGCCAAATCGGTGGCAATATCGCCTGCAATGCCGGCGGTTTGAATGTCTTGCGGTACGGCAGCATGCGTGATTTGGTATTGGGTTTGGAAGTCGTTTTACCCAACGGCGAACTGGTTTCCCATCTTCAGCCCCTACACAAAAACACGACCGGCTATGACTTACGCCATCTTTTTATCGGCAGCGAAGGAACATTAGGCATCATTACTGCCGCCACACTCAAACTCTTTGCCCGGCCCCAAACCAAAGCGACCGCATGGGTAGGCCTAGATGATATTGAATCCGCCGTCTCGCTTTTGACCGCTGTGCAAGGCCATTTTGCCGAACGCTTGACCAGTTTCGAGCTGATCAGCCGCTTTGCCCTCGATTTATCTTCGGAATTCAGCCAACTCAAAAAGCCTGCCGATGCGGAATGGCATATTTTGATTGAACTTGCCGACTCCGTTCCCGACGCAGGTTTGGATGAAAAGCTTGCCGAATTTCTCTATCAAAACGGATGGGAAAACAGCATCTTGGCGCAATCCGAGCAAGAACGCGCTGATTTGTGGACCCTGCGTGAAAATATTTCCGCTTCCCAACGCAAACTCGGCACCAGCATCAAACACGACATCGCCGTCCCTATCGCCCAAGTGGCCGCCTTTGTCCGCCAATGCGCCCCTGCCT
The DNA here is from genome assembly GCF_051963715.1 of Neisseria sp. P0001.S005. Classification (NCBI taxonomy): domain Bacteria; kingdom Pseudomonadati; phylum Pseudomonadota; class Betaproteobacteria; order Neisseriales; family Neisseriaceae; genus Neisseria; species Neisseria sp. P0001.S005. The sequence goes on from NZ_JBQCTZ010000034.1 coordinate 18,383, forward strand.
TGGAAACCCGCTTTCCCGGCATACAAATTGTTTGCTTCGGACATTTAGGCGACGGCAGCCTGCATTACAATACATTCCTGCCCAATGTATTGAGCAATGAAGCCTACCAATACGAAGACGCCGTCAATACCATTGTTTATGAAAACATCCTTACCTGCCACGGTACGATTGCCGCAGAACACGGCGTAGGCATCATTAAAAAACATTGGCTGCCCCGCGTACGTACACAGGCCGAACTCGTTCTGATGCATACCATCAAAAATCAGCTTGACCCTTATGGCATAATGAATCCGGACAAACTCCTGCCTTCTTTGGATTAACCAATACAAAAGGCCGTCTGAAACATTTCAGACGGCCTTTTTATCTTATCCAAACTATTTCAATGCCGTTTTCCAATCCAATCCGCCCAACGACGGTACCTGTATCACTTCGTTGGTATCCAAATTGACCGCAGTCAGCTCTCCGCCCCACAACGCACCGGTATCCAAAGCGATAACCTGATCGGTATTAACGTAGCCCAATGACGACCAATGTCCGAACACGGTAATATAATCCAAATTCTGCCTATCGGGTGCTTTAAACCAAGGGCGTAGGTAAAGCGGCATTTTTTTCAGAGTGGATTTATATTCGTAATCCAATTCGCCTTTGTACGTCAGCGCACGCATACGGGTAAAGACGTTGATAATCATGCGTAGACGCTCATAGCCTGTCAAATCGTCCGTCCACTCGGTCGGCTTGTTGCCGTACATTTTGCCAAAAAATTTCCTGTACTTTTTACCTTGCAATTCATCCTCAGCTTCTCTGGCAAGGATTTCAGCTTTATCAACCGACCATTGCGGCAAAATACCGGCATGCACCATCACATGCCTGTCGCCGCGCACCAAAAGCGGTTGATGACGCAGCCAGTCAAGCATGGCATAACTATCGGGATGGGTCAAAATCGGCTCAACCGTATCACTGCGCTTGAGCGTTCCTTCTCCACAACCGACTGCCAAAAGATGTAAATCATGATTGCCCAAAACCATTTGCACGCTGCTGTCATGCTCTTTGGCAAATTTCAGGGTTTCCAAGGACTTCGGGCCGCGATTGACAATATCGCCGACCAGCCAAAGGGTATCCGTACCATGATTAAAGCCGATTTTGGCAAGCAACAAAATCAGCTCGTCAAAACAGCCTTGAATGTCTCCGATTGCGTAATGTGCCATTATTATTGTTTTCCGTTGTTATTCTTTTCAGACGGCCTCAAGCCCAGCCCAGGCCGTCTGAAAACATCAATTATGCATTTAAAACCAATACTGCCTCTGCTTCAACCTGAACGCCTTTAGGCAGGCTGGCCACGCCAACCGCAGCGCGCGCCGGGAAAGGTTGTTCGATAAATTCAGCCATCACTTCATTGAACACGGCAAAGTTGGCCAAATCAGTCAAATAAGCATTGAGTTTGACGATATCGTTTAAAGAACCGCCGGCCGCTTCGGCTACGGCTTGCAGGTTTTTAAATACTTGCACTGCTTCGGCGCGGAAGTCGCCATTGCCGACCACAGTCATCGTAGCCGGATCCAAAGGAATCTGACCGCTCATATAAACCGTATCGCCTGCGCGGACTGCTTGGCTGTATGCGCCAATCGCGGCAGGGGCTTTGTCGGTATGGATAATGGTTTTAGACATGATATTCTCCTCAAATAGAAATGTCAGAATCAGGTGGAAGCTTCGAATTTTACTTTCAACAGAAATACGTTTCAATAAAAGCATTCAATTAATGCGTTTAGTCCGTCTTGTTCTTCCTCGATTTTAAACCTACAATCCCACACATTATTCATTTCAAAGCCGAAATTATTATGTTTTTTGTCTTATCCCCAGCCAAAAACCTCAACGAAAAAGACCCCTCCCCCGTCAGCAGCTTTACCCTGCCCGACCTTCTGCCCGAAGCAGAAATCCTGATGCAGGAGTTGCGTCAGCTTGCCCCTCAACAAATCGCCGAGCTGATGCACGTTTCCGACAAAATCGCCCTGCTCAATGCCGAACGCAATACCGCATGGCACACGCCGTTTACGCCTGAAAACGCCAAACAGGCCGTATTTATGTTCAACGGCGACGTCTATGAAGGCATTGCCGCCGATACGCTCAAATCGGAACAAATCAACTACCTGCAACAACACGTCCGCCTGCTTTCCGGCCTATACGGCGTACTGCGCCCGCTCGACTTGATGCAACCCTACCGCTTGGAAATGGGCACAGCCTTTGCCAACACGCGTGGCAAAAACCTCTACGAATTTTGGGGCGATAAAATTACCGACCTGCTCAACCAAACACTGGAGCAGGCCGATAGCGACGTTTTAATCAACCTCGCCTCACAAGAATATTTCAAATCCGTCAACACCAAAAAACTCAACGCACGCCTGATTACGCCGATTTTTAAAGACGAGAAAAACGGCAAATACAAAATCATCAGCTTCTACGCCAAACGTGCGCGCGGTTTGATGGTGCGCTACGCGGCAGAACACAGCATTACCGAGCCTGAAATGCTCAAAAATTTCGACTACGAGGGCTATTCATTCAATGAGGCAGCTTCAAACGAAGCCGAATGGGTATTCATGCGTGAAGAACAATCCAAATAAAAACAAAATACTAGATATTTTCCTTAAAATACCTCTTGGCAAAGGCCGTAAGTTCCATTAATATTACGGCTTCAAGAATGGAAGCGTGGCAGAGCGGTTTAATGCAACGGTCTTGAAAACCGTCGAGGGTTGATAGCCCTCCGTGAGTTCGAATCTCACCGCTTCCGCCATTCTTGATATTTTTTTATCTAGTGAAAATGAAATGCGAGACTTGATGATTCAAGTCTTTTTTTATTTTCAAATCCAAAGAATCCCGTAAAGGCCGTCTGAAACTTTCTATAACTGAGTTTCAGACGGCCTAATACCTTTAAAATTCCCCCAAATACCTAAAGTCCCACCCAGACATTTTAGGGGTTGGGGGATTTTTGCAAAGGTATTCGCTTTTCTGATCTTTACCGTCAATGGTATCTTCCTACCCATCACCAATGCGGAATTTTTTCCCGACAATGCGGGGCGTTTTCTATGCCGACGCGATTGTACATTTTGTCTCAGAGTCATATGCTACCGTATCGTTTGCAGTAGGATTTGCTGCATATTCTGAGATGTTGCCACAGAGTGCCGCCATTACTTTTATCTTGGAGGAGATTGCAGTAAGCGGCATTGTGATGGAGTGTCATTCGATGATGGTGTGGTGGCAGGACAGGTTTTGAATGTGGTATCGTTCTTCTTGGGTCAGTTGCGTGTCGCTCATGGTAATCTTTCTTATTGGAAAGGCCGTATGTTGCTGCATCCGAACTTTTCCATTATGGAAAGTTTGCCCTTCAAATCCGAATCTACTGGCCTCTATTTGTCATTATTTCATCGCTACAAGGATATTTAAATGAAACGGGAAACCATTGCCCTGCATGCAGGCTATCAATCCGAACCGACTACCAAATCCGCTGCTGTCCCCATTTACCAAACCACTTCCTACACTTTCGACAATACGCAACACGGCGCAGACTTGTTCAACCTTGAGGTTGCAGGCAATATCTACACCCGTATGATGAATCCGACCACTGCCGTTTTAGAAGAACGCGTTGCCCGTTTGGAAGGAGGTATCGCCGCATTGGCTGTCGCCAGCGGTATGGCGGCAATTACCTATGCCGTTCAAACTTTGGTTGAAGCAGGCGACAACATCATTGCAACCAAAACCCTCTACGGCGGCACATACAATTTCTTTGCCCACAGCCTGCCGCGCCAAGGTATAGAAGTACGCTTTATCGATCCGGCCAAACCCGAAGAAATCGCCGCCAATACCGACAGCCGCACCAAACTGGTGTATTGCGAATCTATCGGCAATCCTGCCATCAATGTCGTCGATATTCCAGCATTCGCCCAAGCCGCGCACGCACAAGGGCTGCCACTGATGGTGGACAACACCGTTGCTACGCCTACATTGTTCCGCCCGATCGAGCACGGTGCCGACATCGTTATCCAATCCCTGACCAAATACATCGGCGGTCACGGTACAACGATTGGAGGTGCCATTATCGACGGCGGTAAATTCCAATGGGCAGGCAATCCGCGCTTTGAAAAAACTTTCAATCAGCCTGATCCGTCTTACCACGGCGTAAACTACTGCGAACATTTTGGTGCGGCCGCCTACATTGCCCGCGCTCGCGTCGTCCCATTGCGTAATACCGGTGCTGCCCTGTCTCCGCACAGCGCATTTTTACTGCTTCAAGGTTTGGAAACCCTCGCCCTGCGTATGGAACGTCATTGCGAAAACGCCTTGAAAGTAGCCGAATTCTTAAAGAAACATCCGCAGGTCGAATGGGTGAACTATCCTGCACTGCCTGATAGTCCGTATAAAGCTTTGATTGACCGCGACTACGGTGGAAAAGCCTCAGGTTTACTGAGTTTTGGTATTAAAGGCGGCCGTGAAGCCGGCGCGAAGTTCATTGACGCACTGCAACTCTTCCTGCGTTTGGTGAACATCGGCGATGCCAAATCGCTGGCTACCCATCCTGCCACAACGACCCACCGTCAGCTTGACGATGCAGAACTCGCCGCAGCAGGCGTCAGCCCCGACATGGTACGCCTGAGCGTGGGTATCGAGCATATCGACGATTTGCTTGCCGACTTGGTACAGGCATTGGATGCCGCACAGGCATAGGCAATAGCAGCGCTAATTAGATGAAAAAAGTCTCCACTTAAAAAGGCCGTCTGAAAATCTCTTTTCAGACGGCCTTTTCCTTTTCTACAAATCAAATGCGGCGTTAATCAAACGTTTGGTGTAGTCGTTTTGCGGATGGTGGAAAATCTGATCCGCGTTGCCGTACTCAACCATTTCCCCCTGCTTCATCACAATCACATTGTCGCTGACTGCGCGCACGACAGACAAATCATGACTGATGAACATATAAGTCAGGCCGTATTTCTTCTGCAAATCGCGCAAAAGTTCGACCACTTTGGATTGTACGGAGCGGTCAAGTGCAGAGGTTGGCTCGTCCAAAAGGATAAATTTCGGGCGCAGGATAACGGCGCGTGCAATAGCGATACGCTGACGCTGGCCGCCGGAGAATTCATGCGGATAACGGTTGAGCGCGTCAAGCGGCAGGGACACTTCCTTCATGACTTCCAAAACGCGTTGGATACGTTCTTTTTTGGTCATTTCAGGATGATGAACCGTCAAACCTTCGCCAATAATTTCGCCAACGGTCAGGCGCGGTGAAAGCGAACCGAACGGATCTTGGAACACAATTTGCCGTTGCGATTTCAGACGGCGTGCTTCTTCGGCGGTATAGTTTTTCAGGTCTTTGCCTTCAAAGGAAATATGGCCGGTATAAGGCAGCATCTGCATGACGGCTTTGCCCAGCGTGGATTTGCCGGAACCGGACTCGCCGACGATGCCCAATGTTTCGCCTTCTTTAATTTTGAGGCTGATGCCTTTGACGGCGTCAAAAGTTTTGAGCGGCTTGCCGAAAAAGTTTTGCTTCAATACGAAAGAAACATTGACATTATCGGCATCGATTAACACACCGGCGTTGTTTTCTTCCGGCTCTTTCATGCCTTTTGGAATGGCATTGATGAGTTCGGCGGTATATTCGTGTTTCGGATGGGCAAATACTTCTTTGATTTTGCCGCGCTCGACAATTTCGCCGTTACGCATGACGCAGACGGTTTTGGAATAGTGTTCCGCCAAACCCAAATCGTGGGTAATGAAGATAATCGCCATGCCCATTTGCTGTTGCAAATCATGGAGCAAATCGAGAATCTCGGCTTGAATGGTCACATCCAAAGCCGTGGTCGGTTCGTCGGCAATCAGTAGGTCAGGTTCATTAATGAGCGCCATGGCAATCATAATGCGTTGCAGCTGACCGCCGGAAAACTCGTGCGGATATTGTTTCATGCGGCGCTCGGCTTCTTTGATGCCCACACGTTCCAGCAATGCCAATGCCTTCTGCCCTGCTTCTTTTTTGCCGAGCTTTTTATTGTGCACACGCGCCGCTTCAATCAGCTGCGCACCGATACGCATAAACGGATTGAGCGAAGTCATCGGCTCTTGGAAAATCACGCTGATGCGGTTGCCGCGCAAATCGCGCAGGGTTTTCTCATCGGCATCCAAAATGGAAATGCCGTCAAAAGTAATGCGCGAATCTTTGCCATAACGGGCAAATTTCTCAGGTAACAGGCGCATAACGGACATGGAGGTTACAGATTTGCCCGAGCCGGATTCGCCGACCAAAGCCAATGTTTCGCCCTCTGCCACTTTAAAGCTGACATTACGCACGGCATGAACGGTTTTCTCATGCAGTTCGAAATCGATGTCCAGATTTTCTACAACCAGTAACTGTTTTGTCATTTTAATTATCCTTTTGGTTGTGGTTTAGCGGTCTTTCGGGTCGAGCGCATCGCGCAGGCCGTCGCCGATAAAGTTGAAACAGAACAAAGTGGTTACCAAGAAGAAACTTGGCACGAGCAGCTGCCAAGGTGCGGCTTCCATCGAAATTGCGCCTTCTTGCAGCATCGAACCCCAACTGGTCATCGGCTCTTGCACACCCAAGCCCAAGAAGCTCAAAAAGGATTCAAACATAATCATGCCTGGCACCAGCAAAGAGGCATACACCATCACCACGCCCAAAACATTCGGAATAATGTGGCGCGTTACGATTTTACGTTTTGCCACGCCACTTACACGCGCCGCTTCGACAAACTCTTTATGCTTCAAGCTCAAGGTTTGACCGCGCACGATACGCGCCACGTCCAGCCAAGACACCAAACCCACGGCGGCAAAAATCAAAAGCAGGTTGCGGCCGAAGAACGTAGTCAGCAGAATCACGAAAAACATAAATGGAAACGCGTTCAAAATTTCCAAAAAGCGCATCATCAGCGAATCGAGCTTACCACCGATAAAACCGGCAATCGCGCCATAAAGCGTACCGATGACAACGGCCACCAATGCGCCGGCCACACCGACCAGCAAGGAAATACGTCCGCCGGTTGCTGCACGCGACAGCAAATCGCGGCCGAGCAAATCCGTACCCAAATAGTGATGAGTAGAAAAGGATGGTGGAATCTGCATATTGTCCCAGTCGGTAAAGTCGTAGGTGTAGCGGACAATCCATGGTGCCACAATCACAAAAATGCTGATCAGCAACAGGATAATAATGCTGTACACCGCCGCTTTGTTCTGTTTAAAACGCCGCCATGCGTCGCTCCACAGGCTTTTGCCGTGCACTTGGGCGTATTCTGCTGCCTCTGCGAGGGCCTGAGTCTGCTTCTTTTTAAATAACATAATGTTCTCTCTCGCTTTTTATTCTTTCTTCAGGCCGTCTGAACGTTTCAGACGGCCTTTGCGCAAATGGGATTAATAACGGATTTTCGGGTCAATAATGGCATACAGAATATCGAGGATGGCGTTGAACAAAATGGTCATAATGCCGACCAAAATCGTCAAACCCAAAATCATGCCGTAGTCGCGGTTGAGCGCGCCGTTGACAAACAATTGTCCGACGCCGGGAATACCGAACACGTTTTCAATCACAATGGAGCCGGTGATGATGCCGACGAATGCCGGGCCTAAGAAAGAAACAATCGGCAACATGGCGGGACGCAGCGCATGGCGCAGGATGATGCGGCTCATGGGCAGGCCTTTGGCGCGTGCCGTGCGGATAAAGGGGCTGTTCAATACTTCGATCATCGCGCCGCGCGTAATCCGCGCAATACTGGACACATAACCGATGGACAAGGTAACGACGGGTAAAATTAAGTTCATCAGTGCGCCATCGTTCCAGCCGCCTGCAGGCAGCCATTGCAGTCTGACGGCAAACACCAACACCAATACTGGCGCCATCACAAAACTGGGAACGACGATACCGGTCATTGCACCACTCATCAGCGAATAATCCAGCCAGCTGTTTTGTTTTAAAGCGGCAATGATGCCGATAAACATGCCGAAGATGGCGGCAATTAAAAAGGCGTAGAAGCCGAGTTCTGCCGATACCGGCAGGGATTGGGCAAGCAACTCATTAACGCTGAAATCTTTATATTTGAACGACGGCCCCAA
>NZ_JBQCTZ010000035.1:0-25810 GCF_051963715.1 Neisseria sp. P0001.S005
CTCCGTTGCCCGCCAAACCAGTTGTTCCAACAAAAGGCCGTCTGAAACTTAATTTGTCAAAGTTTCAGACGGCCTTTTATTATTCTATAAAAATAACAGAAGTTCATTCGCCATATCACTCATCTTTGCTACAATATCCCTTTTCTTTTTTATTGATTCCAATATGACAACCGCACCCCAACCCAGCACTTGGCGCAAGATTTTTTCGCGCAAAATGCTGATCTGCATTTTCACAGGCTTCACTTCGGGGTTGCCGCTTTATTTTCTATACAGCCTGATTCCAGCATGGCTGCGTAGCGAACACATTGATTTGAAAACCATTGGACTATTTGCATTGATTGGTTTCCCCTACACTTGGAAATTCATCTGGTCACCTCTTTTGGACACCGTACGCCTACCATTTTTAGGTTTACGGCGCAGTTGGATGCTGATTACCCAAATAGCACTCCTATTGCTTTTGGCTTCCTATGCATTTGTCCGACCACAAGAGCATTTATCCATCATCTTAGGCTTAGCTTGTGCTACAGCATTCTTCTCCGCCAGTCAAGATATTGTGATTGATGCATTCCGACGCGAAGTACTGTCAGATGAAGAATTGGTATTAGGCAACTCGCTGTATGTGAATGCCTACCGTATTTCTTCATTAATTCCGGCCTCATTAAGTCTGATTTTGGCCGACAGATTACCTTGGTCAACCGTCTTCATCATTACTTCCCTGTTTATGATCCCAGGTTTACTTGCGACCTTGTTCATAGCACGCGAGCCAGATCACTCAACTCTTGAAACCAAAGGCTTAAAAGAAACCGTTATCGAACCATTTCACGATTTCTTTACCCGCCAGAGTGTGAAGCAGGCTTTGACTATTTTGGCGTTCATCTTGCTGTATAAACTGGGCGACAGCATGGCAACTGCTTTGGCTCAGCCGTTTTATCTTGATATGGGCTTCTCTAAAACCGATATTGGTCTGATTGGAAAAAACGCAGGTTTATGGCCGGCTGTAATTTTTGGCGTTATCGGTGGCATTTGGATCACCAAACTTGGGGTTAATCGTGCTCTGTGGTTATTCGGTTTGATACAGTGGGTCACCATTTTAGGCTTTGCATGGCTGGCAAGCTTCGGACATTTTGACCATGTCGGTGCATCGGAACGAATCTTTTTAGCGTTTGTAATTGCGGCTGAAGCAATCGGCGTCGGCTTAGGCACAGCAGCGTTTGTCTCATATATGGCGCAACAAGCCAATACGGCATTTACGGCAACGCAATTAGCCCTTTTTACAAGCCTATCTGCCGTACCGCGTACATTCATGAATGCAACGGCAGGCTATCTGATTGAAGCGATGGGTTACTTCAATTTCTACTGGCTGTGTTTCGCTTTGGGCATACCGGGCATGTTGCTGCTGTTTAAAGTGGCACCGTGGAATGGTCAAAAAGTGAGTAACTAGATTGCCAGTCTAAAACTTCTAGCAAAACAAAAGGCCGTCTGAATATTCAGACGGCCTTTATCATACAAAAACTTTATTCGGCAGCAGGTTTGACAGTACTGCGGACATCGCCGCTTTTTTCTTTATGTTTCAAAACAGCGCGGTCGAGCTTGTCCATCAAAACATCAATTGCGGCGTACATATCCTGTTCAATCGCTTCAACGTGCAAATCTTTGCCTGCCAAATGCACATCGGCTTCGGCTTTTTGATTGACTTTTTCCACCGAGAGCGTAATGGTCACGGAGATGATGTTGTCAGCGTGGCGATTGATTCGTGCCAACTTGTCGGAAACGTAGTTTTTGATGGCTTCGGTAACATCAAAATTCAGACCGGTGATTTTCAGATTCATGATACAGCTCCTTCGGTTGATTAGTCCGTCAAAACGGATCGGAATATATCTACTCGGTAAATTTTCGTTTGTGTGCCGGTGGTATGTCTAATGATTCTCTATATTTAGCAACTGTACGTCTGGCGATTTCAATGCCGCGTTGTTTTAATAATTTGACGAGGGCCTCGTCCGAATAAGGTTTGCTGCTGTCTTCGCTTTCAATCAGCTGGCTCAAGACAGCTTTGATTGCGCCTTGGCTGAACCCTTCGCCGTCATCATCGGCATTGACTGCCTGTGTGAAGAAATAGCGTAACGCAAACAGGCCGCGCGGGCAAGACAAATATTTCTGGTTGGCAGCGCGCGAAATGGTGCTTTCCGCCAAACCCAATTCGGCGGCGGCATCTTTCATCAGCATGGGCGACAGGCCGATTTCTCCGAAGATGAAAAAATCTTCCTGATTTTTGACAATATACTCGGCAAGGCGGAGGACTGTGCTTTTGCGCAGTTCCAAAGAATCAATGCGCTGTTTGGCTTCACTGATTTTTTCCTTCCACTTCGGCGCGCCCTCTTCCGCCGATTTCATCAGGTCGCAATATTCCTGATTGAGCTGCAGCTTCGGCCAAGCCGCCTCGTTGCTGATGACTTCCCAGCCGTCCTTGCCCTCTTTGACCCAAACGTCAGGCTGAATATAAGGTGTAGGCGTGGCAGAGGCGAAACCGTAGGCCGGATAGGGATTGAGCTCGGCAATCATATCGAGCGCGGCTTCTATGGTTTCGCTGTCGGTATCGGGATAGAGTTTGCGGAAACGCAGAACGTTTTGTTTGCGGTTTTTGCCTAAATCTTGAAGCGAACTTTGCACCAAATGCGCGGCCATTTGTCGGGCAGGAGAAGCCGGCAAACGCATTAATTGCAGCATGAGCGACTCGGTCAAATCGGCAGCCGCTACGCCGGGCGGCTCAAAGGTTTGCAATACATCCAGCGCATTTTGCAGGGCTTCTTCGTCTAACATCCAATCCAACGGCGTGTGGTCGATGATTTCTTCGAGGCTGTCAGTGAGGTAGCCTTGTTCATCCAAAAAATCAATCAAAACGTGAACATAGGCCGCTTCCACTTGCGAGAGCGGATGCTCGCACACTTGGGCATGCAGATAGTGTTTGAAATCCTCTTCTTCGGCGATGTTACTCCAAATATCTTCGGCATCGTCGCCACTCAACTGCTGACCTGCGCGCGGCATGGTTACCGCACGGTTGAGCCCGCTATCGGCAAACTCATCGGTTTCCGGACGCTCAAGCAGAGGATTGTCTAATAACCAGTCTTCCACTTCGCGCTCAAGCTCAAGACCCGACATCTGCAAGATGCGCAAAGACTGCTGCAGCCGCTGGTTGAGCTGCTGGGTCTGTTTGAGTTTAAGGACGAGTGAAGACATAATGTTTGATAGTAAATGTGCTTTATGGATTTCAGACGGCCTGTATCTGACGGGCCGTCTGAAAGTATCAAATATATTGTTTATATATTGGATGATTATTTCAATATATTATTCTTTTATCAACCGATAAATGAATTATTCAACAGTAGAGATGGTTTCTAACGGTAAAGCAAACGTAATAGGCAGAACAAAAACCATGGCAACAGGCTTCCCGCGATAGGTAGCGGGTTGAAATTTTGTCTTCAAAACTGCTTTTCGTCCTGCCGCATCTAAACGCGGGGACCCACTACTCTTTTGTATCCATACAAATGCTTTGCCATCTATATTGATAAAGACATTTAATACCACAGTCCCTTCCTCGCCATTCTCTGTAGAAAGCTGTGGATAAGGTGGGGGAGCAACTTGGACAGGTTTCGTCTTTATCTCTTCTTTGAATCCATTTGGCACAGTATAAAAGAATCTGAATTTTTTAAGGCTTTCCAGTGTCTTACAATCCGTTTGTTGGGTTTTCTGATTATAAGTACACTCTTTATAAGGCTCGACTTGTTTTGGCAAACCTACTTCTTGAGCAAGTTTCAACAATTCCAGCGCATCCACTTCCCAATGGAGGCTTTTTCCCAGCTTACCTTCTTTATCCACGATAGCTGTCGCTGTTACGATACCGGTTATCGGCTTGCCATTTTTATCTATCACGCCTTGGCGCACACCCATATCCTGCCATGACTATTCGGGCATGGCATGCACAGTGGTAGCTGCCAAAACGGCAAAGGCAAACAAAAAAATTCGTTTCAACACAGATGCACCTTTTCAGACGGCCTAAACTCAATATTTGAAATTTTCACCCAAGTAAACCGAACGGACTTGTTCATTGTTGACCAAATCATCCGGCTTGCCTGAAGCCAATACCGTACCGTCGCTGATGATGTAGGCACGGTCGCAGATGCTGAGGGTTTCGCGCACGTTGTGGTCGGTAATCAATACGCCGATACCGCGTGATTTGAGGAACTCGATGATTTTCTGAATATCGATGACGGCAATCGGGTCAACGCCGGCAAAAGGTTCATCCAACAAAATGAAACGCGGCTGCATGGCCAGCACGCGTGCGATTTCAACACGGCGGCGTTCGCCACCCGACAAGGACGGCGCAGGGTTGTTGCGCAGGCGTTCAATGTTCAAATCGGCCAACAGTTTTTCAAGTTCAGCATCAATGCGGCTTTTGTCTTTCATGCTGATTTCCAAAATGGCGCGGATATTTTGTTCCACGGTCATTTTACGGAAAATCGAGGCTTCCTGCGGCAGATAGCCGACGCCGAGGCGGGCGCGTTCGTGAATGGGCAGGTGGCGCAACTCTTGGCCGTCCAACATCACGCTGCCTGCATCGGCGGCAATCAGGCCGACAATCATGTAAAAGCTGGTGGTCTTACCCGCGCCGTTGGGGCCGAGCAGGCCGATGACTTCGCCGCTTTCGATTTCAAGGGAGAAGCTTTTGACGACTTGGCGTTTTTTGAAACTTTTTTGCAGGTTTTGAACCACAAGACGGCTGTTGTTTGCGCTCATATTCTGTTGACTTTCGATATTGACCTCAGGCCGTCTGAACCTTTTTCAGACGGCCTTTTTGTGTATTTTCTTATTTGTTTTTCTGCGTGCTGGACGGCTGGATGACCACGCTGACGCGGCCGGATTTGGCGGCGGATTTCACACCGGATTTGGCGCTGCCGTTGATGGTGTAAACCTCAGTTTTGGTGTTGTAAGTGATGACTGCACCTTCGGCCACATCGCCGCCGCGCTGTACTTTGGCATTGCCGGACAATGTCACCAAATTAGCGGCGGAAGAATAAGTCACAGTATTGGCTTGGCCGTTGACCACGCCTTTGCCGCCGTCCAACTCTTGGCTGAATTTGACGGGCGAGCCTGTGGCTTTCATCAACTGCTCGCTTTTGTCGTTGCGCGAAACGGTTACGCTGCCGGCACGGATATTGAGCGTGCCTTGTTTGATGATGACGTTGCCGGAAAAGGTGGTGCTTTGGTTGTTTTGGTCAAGCGAGCCTTGGTCGGCTTCGATTTGAATCGGCTGCTTGCTGTCGCTTTGCAGGGCAAAGGCCGGGCTGGCGGCAAAAACGGCAACAAGGGCTAAGGTTTTACAAATTTTTTGTATCATAAATTGTGGCTTTCACTTTGGAAGGGAAATTCAGCAAACCGGTTTTGTGATCATAAGTCATGCCGTTTGCCTGACCGCTAGACTGTCCGTATTGGAAAGTAACGGGGCTGTCGGTATGGGCGTATTGCGCTTCGGTATCGACATTCAAACGTTCGGTTTTGACGATGCCGGCCAAACGCTTGGCATCTGCCGCTTTGTTTAAGACAACATTCTGTTCAAAAACGACTTTCTTGTTTTGAATATTGTACGCGGCCTTATCGCTGCCAACTTCGTACAACAGGCTGCCGTCGCGGTAAAACGAAAGATGCGGTTTGTCCAAATGCACATCTGCGCTATTCGGATATTGAACGGCATCGACCGCGCTCAGGTTTTCTTTCAGACGGCCTTCTTGGTCAAAACGTTTGCCGTTGATGCCTTTCATCGAATATTGCGGCTCATTCGGATTGAGGACGACTTCTTCGACTTGCACTTCGCTGATGCGGCCGAGCCACGCCGCCAATGCGCCGAGTGAAACGGCCAACACCAGCGGAAAGGCGATTCCGTAACGCCATCTGATTTTCATCGTACATACTCTTTCAAAGCAGGTTCAAGCGTACCTTGCGCCTGCATAATCAAATCGCACACTTCACGCACCGCACCTGCGCCGCCGGAACGTCGGGTTACATAATGGGCGTATTGCAAAGTAAACCAATGCGCTTCAGGGACAGCGACCGCCAATCCGCAACGCACCATCACGGGCAAATCGACGACATCGTCGCCGACAAAGGCGCACTCATGCTCCTCCACACCGGCCTGTTCGCGTAATTGAGCGTAGGCGGCTCGTTTGTCGTGAATGCCTTTGAAGTAATAGTTGATACCGAGCTGCTTCACGCGGATACCGACGGAAGGTGCATCTCGGCCGGTAATAATCGCAGTTTGCACGCCGCCGGCCTGAAGCATTTTCAAACCGTGTCCGTCCAAAGTGTGGAACGATTTGATTTCTTCGCCGTTGTCGCGGATAAAAATGCGGCCGTCGGTCAAAACGCCGTCTACATCTAATATCAGCAGTTTGATGCCTAAAGCGCGTTGTTGCAGGTCGGAAGAGAGGTTTTGCATAAGTTTTCCTTATTTCAGACGGCCTATTCTAGCATAAGGCCGTCTGAAAACGTTTTTGCCGTCGATTCAGACAATTCGTGCCATCAATAAATCGTGCATGTTCAGCGCGCCAATCAGCACGCCGTTTTCTTCGACCACCAGCAAACCGTTCACATGGCCACTTTGCATGGCTTTCAGAGCTTCGGTTGCAAGGCGGTCGGCGGAGATGGTTTTCGGAGAAGCGTGCATGATGTCGTCCACTTTCAAACCGGCAAAGCTGTCGCGTTCTTGAAACAGACGGCGCAAGTCGCCATCGGTAAATACGCCTTTCAGACGGCCTTCGGCATCGGTTACCGCCAACATGCCCAAGCCTTTTTCACTCATGCGGACAATGGCTTCTTTCAACGGCGTGCCCAACAAAACGGCAGGCAGGGCTTCTTCTTTGTGCATGATATCCGCCACGCGCAACAGCAGGCGTTTGCCCAAGCTGCCGGCAGGATGACTTAAAGCAAAATCATCCGGCGTAAACGCACGCGCCTGCAATAAAACCACGGCCAGCGCATCACCCAAAGCCATCACGGCGGTCGTACTGGAAGTCGGTGCAAGGCCGAGAGGACAGGCTTCTTTGGAAACCGCCGCGGTAATATGGATATCGGCATGACGCGCCATGGTCGAAGTCGGATGAGCAGTGATGCAGATGAGCGTGATGTTTTTGCGTTTCAACGCCGGAATAATCGCTGCAATTTCATCGCTTTCACCGGAATTTGAAATGGCAACCACGACATCGTGGTCCACAATCATGCCCAAATCGCCGTGTGCCGCTTCAGCAGGATGGACGAAAAACGCAGGCGTGCCTGTCGAAGCCATGGTTGCCGCCATTTTACGGCCGATATGTCCGGACTTACCCATACCGGTAATGACGACCCTGCCCTTGCAGTGCAACAACGCTTCCGCCGCACGGACAAAATCATGGTCCAAAGCCGCCGCAATTTCACGTAAACCTTCGGCTTCCGTATCCAATACATCGCGCGCCCAGTCGAGATAAAGTGTGTTTTCCGCCATCAAAGCCACCTTTCGTGCTTGAATTTAGGTTTGTTTTGCCCAAATTAATCGGCTGTAAACTGTTCAAATTCATCGAATCGGCGTAGCATTACCGCCACTTCACAAACAAACCTATTATGTAAAAGGAATCAGAGATGACTATTTTATCGGACGTTAAAGCATTAGGACAACAAATCTGGTTGGACAATCTCTCCCGTTCGCTGGTACAAAGCGGCGAATTGGCAGAAATGCTGAAGCAAGGTGTGTGTGGCGTAACTTCCAATCCTGCCATTTTTCAAAAAGCCTTTGCCGGAGACGCCCTGTACGCCGATGAAGTAGCCGCACTCAAACAGCAAGACCTAACCCCGAAACAACGCTACGAAACCATGGCGGTTGCCGATGTGCAAGCCGCCTGCGACGTGTGTCTTTCCGAACACGAATCCACCGGCGGTAAAACCGGCTTCGTCAGCCTCGAAGTTTCGCCTGAATTGTCCAAAGACGCGCAAGGTACGGTTGAAGAAGCGCGCCGCCTGCATGCCGCTATCGGCCGTAAAAATGCCATGATTAAAGTACCGGCAACCGACGAAGGCATCGAAGCACTCGAAACCCTTGTTTCAGACGGCATCAGCGTCAACCTGACCCTGCTTTTCTCCCGCACCCAAACCCTCAAAGCCTATGCGGCCTACGCGCGCGGCATTGCCAAACGCTTGGAAGCAGGACACGACGTTTCCCATATCCAAGTTGTCGCCAGTTTCTTTATTTCCCGTGTCGATGCCGCATTGGACGCCACCCTGCCCGACCACCTCAAAGGCAAAATCGCCATTGCGCTGGCCAAAGCCGCCTATCAAGATTGGGCGCAATACTTCGGCAGCAGCGAATTTGCCGCACTTGCCGAAAAAGGTGCCAACCGCGTACAACTTTTGTGGGCATCTACCGGCGTGAAAAACCCTGCCTATCCTGACACTTTGTACGTTGACAGCCTGATTGGCACCCATACCGTCAACACCGTTCCCGATGCCACACTCAAAGCCTTTATCGACCACGGTACCGCCAAAGCCACTTTGATCGAAGGTGTGGACGAAGCCCAAGCGCAGCTTGCCGAAACCGCGAAACTCGGCATTGATGTCGAAACTTTGGCAACTCGTTTACAGGAAGACGGTTTGAAACAATTTGAAGACGCTTTCGCCAAACTGCTTGCTCCCTTGGCTTAAGCGGATTGAACGGACGGCAGAGAAACTTAAATCATTTTAAAAAGTCTCAGGCCGTCTGAAACCCAAATTCGGGCGTGTACGGCACGCCCTTTTCTATCACGATTTGAATACCGTGCAGGCATACTGCCCCTGCCCTACAAAACCACCCTGCCATGTATATAGGACGTTTCGCCCCCAGCCCTACCGGCCTGCTTCATATCGGCTCCCTACTGACCGCCGTCGCCTCCTATGCCGACGCACGCGCTCATCAGGGCAAATGGCTGGTCCGCATTGAAGACCTTGACCCCCCGCGCGAAATGCCCGGTGCTGCTGCCGACATTTTACGCACGCTCGAAGCTTTCGGTTTTGAGTGGGATGGCGAAGTCGCCTATCAAAGCCGCCGTTACGACCTGTATCAAGACACCCTCGACCGCCTCAAAGCAGCCGGACTGGTGTATCCTTGCTATTGCAGCCGCAAAGACTGGCAGGCGGCGGCAACACATGGCGCAGACGGATTTGTATATAACGGCCGTTGCCGCAATCCTCAGCAAAGACCCGACACGCAAAACAAAACTCCGGCATGGCGCATTCAAGTTCCTGATCGCATGATCGGTTTTTCAGACGGCATTGTCGGACATTACGCACAAAATCTGGCACACGATATCGGCGATTTTGTCCTGCTTCGTGCCGACGGCTATTGGGCATATCAGCTTGCCGTGGTTGCCGACGATGCCGATCAAGGCATAACGCATATTGTCCGCGGTCAGGACTTGCTCGTTTCCACGCCACGCCAAATCTATCTGCAACAATGCCTCGGCGTGCCCACACCGGCCTACGCCCACCTTCCCCTATTGACCAACAACCAAGGGCAAAAATGGTCGAAACAAACCCTTGCCCCGGCTTTGGATTTGAATCAAAAAGAACAACTTCTCCACCAAGTCCTAACCTACCTCAACCTACCCGATGCACCTACCATGAACCGTCCGCAAGAATTGCTCGATTGGGCGGTGACGCACTGGCAAATGGACAAAATCCCAAAATTGTCCATTATCACGGACTGAATTAGCACGATTGCAACAAAATTACTCTAGGTATTACAATATTTCATAAAATTATGTAAGTAATCTTCCGATTCATCCCAAACCATGCCCAAGAAGCGAAAAATCATGTATATTTCAAAAATTTCCTAAAATTGTCACAAACTGATAATTTCAAGGTTGTAACAACATACGGCTGACGCGTTATTGAGGATGACAAAACGCGGCAGATCTCCCACGATACAACAAAAAGAATACCGCTATGCCAAGTGCCATTATTGTAGAAGACGAAGTATTAGCAGCAGAACGCTTACGTGTATTATTGGAAGAGTGCAATGTCGTACTGCTCAACGTCTTTCACCATGCCATGCCAGCATTGGAGTGGCTGAGCGTCCACGAAGTCGACATCGTCTTTGCCGACATCGGCATGCCGGAAATCGACGGTCTCGAATTTGTCGAACGCATTAAGCGTACCGCCAAACGCCAGCCGGAAATTGTATTTACCACAGCCTACGAAGAACACGCCCTGCGCGCGTTTGAGCTGGCTGCCGCAGACTATCTGCTCAAACCAATCAAAATGACCCGCCTGCAAACCGCACTTGACCGCATCATCGAAAAAAACCGCGAAAAAGCAGACAGTTTCACCCATTTCAAAGTGTACAACCGCGAACGCATGGTTGAAATCCCATGGCAACAGGCGCGTTACCTGATGGCGGAACACAAAACCGTCTATCTGTTTACCGGCGACGGCCACAGCTACGAATTACCGAAAACATTGGTTTACTGGGAAGAATTGCTGGGCGATAAAGTCATCCGCATCCACCGCAATGCCCTCGTCTTCCGCCACACCCTCGACAGCCTGATTCGACTGGACGATGACGAAAACGACGAATACGCATCCACATGGGGCGCTAAAATTCTCGATATTCCGACCCCACTGCCCGTCAGCCGCCGACAACTGTCCACCCTGCGGAAAATCATTAAAAACAGCATCTAACAATGCGTTCCTTGGCTCATACCCCTTAAATCAAAGGCCGTCTGAAAATATCTTTTCAGACGGCCTTTTAACTTCTCAGCCCAATAACAGAAAGCAGAAAAAGAAATGGCCAGAGCTTGCCGTTTGGCTCTATCCAAGCTTTCAATTTGATCAAACCTTGTTTTGTCCACAAACAAGATTTTCCATTTTTTAATCCAGCATCTCTCAATTATGACTACTCAACAGAAAAGGCCGTCTGAAAAATTCAGACAGCCTCGATGCTTAAGCCTTACCGATTAAAAGAACAATTCACGCCAGCTGATGCGTTTGAGTCCGCATGTACGGCCTTCTACTTTCAGGCTGACCAGTTGGTTAGACAAGAGACTGCGATCACCTTTGGTTGCGAAACATTTATTGTTTGGCACGCTCGGCGTAGCGTTCAACTCCTTATCCGTACCCGTGCCACCGCTATCGCCATCGGCAGTTACCGGAGAATCGTCGACTTTGCTGGAATTCAGATAAGTAAAATTGATAACACCATCAAAAGTCATACCGTTGGCGTAATAAATCTGACCATTATTTTCACGTTTGATAAATTTGCGATCCTTATCCTTACTGGAGATACGCGCATCACGCAAACCCAAACGTCCGCCGTTTTCGGCATTTACGCCCAGAATAATCGTTTTCGCTGTCGTTTGTGTGGACGTGCTGTCCGGCAAACAAACATCGGTACTGGAAGAATCAGTATGAATTGTTTTGCTTTCATACTTACGAATGGTCAGAATAGCTGTACGCAAAATCATCGTCGGTTTGACAGTCACACGTTCATTCGGATCTAAAGTCAGACTCCAGCCTTTTTTACCTTCACCAACCTTATTGTCGCTGACGTAAATGTGTTCGTCTTTATTTTCTCTGGTTTGCTGTTCCAACTCACTGCTGTTTGCCAAAACCGCTTTTTTGGATTCATCAGTAGACACATCGTCGTAAATACCGTAAACGGCATTGATTTGGCCATTGGTATTGGTCAATTCATTCTGATAAATCTCGCTACCCGTACCAAAAATGACGACATACTTATCTTTACTGCGGCGTGATACCGCAGGCGCAGACGTAATCGGTTGATTACCCGATCCTTGGAAAATCATTTGCGCAGACCATTTGGACGGAGTTTCACCACTCAAGTCAAAGCGGAACATATTACCGTAACGGTCGCCGGCATAAGCAATATCGACAATACCGTCAAAATCGGTGTCTACCAAAGTGGGGGTAGAGAGGCCGCCTTTGCCATTCGGCGCAGGAATTTTAGCCAAGAGCTTGCCGACACTGGAAACATTTTTACCAGTATCTTGCGTACCAGCTTCTTTACCCGTCATATCATAGATATACAAAGCCGTTTCATTGTCGGCACTGTTCACATCTTCAGTACGATAGCCGCTGGCCAAGAAACCCGCATAGCGCACATCAGATTTCAGATTGACCGGAGTGGTATCGCGTTTGATGGAAACACGGCCGATTTGTGTCGAACCAATGGTATAACCCAGCGTATTGCCAGAGCCTTTTTTTGTTTCAAACAAAGGCACAGTCGTATTCCAACCACTACGATCACTGTTAGCTACCGCACCAATATTCAACGCATACGCACCGCGTCCACCCTGCCCCATCGCACCAAACATAAAGGTTTGCTTATCAGGCGTTTGACGGAGAACAAAGCCACCATTGACCATATAGCGGTGTGGCGTGCCGGAGCCGTAACCATCGCGTGCAATATCTTTCAGAACTTTGCCCAAAGTTGTTGCTTGACCTTTCTCGTCCTCACGCTCCATACCTGCCGGAATATAGCTGAGTTTCAAGTCATAAGGATTGCTAGACGTACCATTACGGAAAATATGTACCATGCCGTCATTGGCAGCGGCGACCAAAAACTCTTGACGGTTGTCGCGCTTATCCCCAATAGCTGCAACCGAACCATCTAAAATATCGCCCAAATTACGTTCATCTTTACTTGCATCATTAGGGTCAGTCGGACGGATACGATAAGACTGGCTATAATCTTTTGCTCCTGCATCCGCTTTAATGGCTTCATCACTACCTGCTCGGCCAGTCCATTTCAGCAATGCATTTTTCCATTCCAACTTATCTTTCGCACTGCCGTCTGAAATGCCAAAATCGGCATTTGCAGCCTCATTATCTGCAACCCTATCGATGAAATAGGTCTTACTGCCGTCATTAACCAAAGTGAGGCGGTTATTAAATGATGGCTGGTCAAACTTTGTCGTATTGATAGGCGTACCATCGCGGTTTAATTTATAAAACCGCAACTGACTGCTCCAAGAGCCGGTATTCAGATGAACCGTTGCCGCCATATCGGGAATACCTGTACTGGTCGTTGCTGGTGCAGTTGAAGAAGCGCCTTCAAATTTCGTATTTTTGCTGTCATTTTCAATATTGTCGACAATGGTTTTAAAGGCTTTAAGCAAATCTTCTTTTTTCGCAGCATCAAAATACCAGTCTGGACGACTCGCACCATTTTTCAGATACTCTCGCCCAACTTCAGAGACCCCCTCACCAAAACCCACGGTAAAAGTCTGAACCAATTGCTTGCTGTAATCTACGCCTTTGGGATCGCTTGGATCACCATCCCAGCTCTTACCCGCAGCATCTAAACCGTCTTTTGCTGTTTTAATGTCTTTTTCTGCCAAAGTCTGGCTAAAGAAACGCATACCGCGTTTTTCATCCTTATAGTTCCTATCCCAATAAGGAACAATAATTTCGCCTGCAGCTACCCACATATACCTACCATAATTAGGATCATACTCATGCTTATATTTACTAGATTGACATAGCAATTTCTTTTCATTCTCAGGCAAGCCAAAATCATTATCATATTGATAAGGTAGAAAATCAAAGTATCCTTTGATACGACCTCCACCATCAAAGAATTTACCTTTCCCATAGCTATCATCATTAGCCTTCACTTCAGACGGCCCAAAATATTGGTATGCAGACGTACCCGCACTACGTTCAATATCGCGGTAATAGTTTGAATAGTAATAATCCCTATCGTAGTTGAAGTTAGTATTACGAGATAAGCGAGGATCTTCACCTGGAATCTGGTTACTACAACTCATATTGGCATCACCATCCGACATCACAATCACATAAGACTTCTGACAACGGTATTTGATGTTGGGCATCACAAAGTTTTTGACTACTTCATAGTAGCGGCGCGTGATTGGCGTAGCATGACCAGGGTCGATACCATCTACTCTCCTTTGAACGTCCTGCCAATTATCAGTAAAGCCCATCCTATCCGGAGTATCGGTATGACCATTGTTATGCAGGGTTTGCAAACCCCACTGGAATTGTTGTTTTTCGCCATACTTTTGCAATACTGACTTTAGAGCCTCCTTAGTAATCGTTATTCTTTTATCAGCCCATACAGATGTTTCCTTACCTTGCACATTCCATTGCATACTGCCCGAGTCATCAATCAAAAACATAATATTGTGTTTGACTTTGGGTTGGCCGCTGACGTCGGTTTTGTTTTGCAGGTAAAAAGGAGTTTGGGCAAATTGCTGCGTATTTGCCTGAACAGAAATGCTGATGAGCGCCAAAGCGGAAGCGACGCTTGCATGAATGAGGCGATGACGGCCTGAAGGAGCGTTTTGCATAATGTGTTCTTTTTTCATCGGATAATCTCAGCTAAAAATGACGTTGTTTTTATTTTTTATAAGGTTACGATTCTAGCATAAACAGCCTGTTTCATGTTTGATTCGGCTGAATTTCCCTAAGTGCGTATTTCAAGCACAACAAAAATGAAACAATCCGCCTGCTCAGTTTTCAGACGGCCTGACCGAATATTTAGTTCCAACCTTATTCATCAAGCATTCCAAAAGCAAGGGACTGTACCGTAAAGATAAAACGTTTTTAAATTATCGATTATTTGCTCTACGCTTGAAATTCCTATTACTTTGACTTAAAATACACTGCTTCTACGGCATAGACCGCTATGTCTGAAAAAGCACGTTACACAGCAAAATCAAAGCTGCGGAGCGTGTTTTTTTTTAGCCGAGATTTCCGAAGGCTGTCTTTTTTGTAAACAATTTTTATTTTTCAGACGGCCTGACCATTTTTTTCGAACCGACCATCATCAGGCAAACAGGATTTCATATGACCACTCCGGCTCTTCTCGTTCTCGCTGACGGCAGCGTATTTCACGGCACATCAATCGGTTACGAAGGTTCGACTTCCGGCGAAGTCGTGTTCAACACTTCCATGACCGGCTATCAGGAAATCCTGACCGACCCTTCCTACTGCAAACAAATCGTTACCCTCACCTACCCACACATCGGTAACACCGGCACCAACGCCGAAGACGAAGAAAGTCGCAGCGTTTACGCCGCCGGTTTGATTATCCGCGACCTACCGCTCTTGCACAGCAACTTCCGTGCATCCGAAAGCCTGCACGACTATTTGGTACGCAACAAAACCGTCGCTATCGCCGATATTGATACCCGCCGCCTGACCACCCTGTTGCGTGAAAAAGGTTCACAAGGCGGTGCAATCTTGACCGGTGCAGATGCCACCGTTGAAAAAGCACAAGAACTGATTGCCGCATTCGGCAGCATGGTCGGCAAAGATTTAGCAAAGGAAGTTTCCTGCACGGAAACTTACGAATGGACCGAAGGCGAATGGGAATTGGGCAAAGGTTTCGTTACACCTTCCGAACAGCCTTACCACGTCGTCGCCTACGATTTCGGCGTTAAAACCAACATCCTGCGCATGCTTGCCTCACGCGGCTGCCGCCTGACTGTCGTTCCCGCACAAACCAGCGCGGAAGACGTCTTGGCACTCAATCCTGACGGCGTTTTCCTGTCCAACGGCCCCGGCGACCCCGAGCCTTGCGACTACGCCATCAAAGCCGTACAAAAACTGATGGAAAGCGGCAAACCGATTTTCGGCATTTGTTTGGGACACCAGCTGATCAGCCTCGCCATCGGCGCAAAAACCCTGAAAATGCGCTTCAGCCATCACGGTGCCAACCATCCGGTACAAGATTTGGACAGCTGCAAAGTCGTCATCACCAGCCAAAACCACGGTTTCGCCGTCGATGCAGACACCCTGCCCGCCAACGCACGCATTACCCACAAATCCTTGTTTGACAACACCTTGCAAGGTATCGAACTGACAGACAAACCCGTGTTCTGCTTCCAAGGCCACCCCGAAGCCAGCCCGGGTCCGCAAGATGTCGGTTATCTGTTCGACAAATTCATTGACAATATCAAAGCAGCAAAACAATAAAGCTGATTTTTTCAGACGGCCACACTCAACTCAACAACAGGCCGTCTGAAAACCAAACTTCAAAAATATAAATTCAGACACCTTCTCAACATCTATACTGTCTGAAAACTCAGCCCTCAAATCAGAAAGGAAAAACCATGACAGAAAAGCAAATGCGCATTCTTTCCGTCGTAGCCACCCTGACCGCCGTCGGTATGTACGTTTCCTACATCCCACAAATCCAAAACAACCTTGCCGGCAACCCCGGCTCGCCGCTGCAACCCCTCGTCGCCGCCATCAACTGCACATTATGGGTTGCCTACGGCTTTTTAAAAGAAAAACGCGACTACCCCGTCATGCTGGCAAACGCCCCCGGTATCATTTTGGGCTTGATTACGTTTGTCACTAGTTTTTAAGGAAGTTTTTAGACGGCCTGTGCAACATAAAAACGCAAAAGGTTGTCTGAAAAAAGATTGTCTTGCCGCAACATTTAATTCAATCAGCAAACCCTCCCCCTCCCGTAGGAGAGGGCAACAGGCCGCAAGGCTTACACAAACAGCAATCCGACAACAAAAATGAACCCGCCCGAAAAACTATTGACCGCCGACAACCCCGCCCTGCGCCAACGCGCCAAAGCCATGCGTCAACAAATGAGCGAGGCGGAAGCAAAATTGTGGCAGCACCTGAGGGCAGGCCGTCTGAACGGCTATAAATTCCGCCGCCAACAGCCGATGGGAAATTATATTGTTGATTTTATGTGCGTAACGCACAAGCTGATTGTCGAAGCAGACGGCGGGCAACATACAGAACAAGCCGCATACGACCACGCGCGGACGGCATATCTCAACAGCTTGGGCTTTACCGTGCTGCGTTTTTGGAACCACGAAATTTTGCAGCAGACAAACGATGTACTGGCAGAAATCCTGCGCGTGTTGCAAGAATTGGAAAAGCAGCCTGCACGGTAGCAGATGACTGATTTTGATTGTATTTTGAAAATAATAGGATACAGATTGCCTGAATTGGGCGTTTAAAAGGCCGTCTGAAAAGCAAAAAAAGCAGACTGCACACTCGTTTTCCTTGCGGAATTCTTAACCCCAACAGCCACCCCGTCCTCTCTCCCCGTGGGAGAGAGCTAGAGAGAGGGCAACAAGCCGCAAGGCTTGTATTTTGGGCGGTTAGGGTGTTGGGAAAGATTGCTGCAATTGGGAGAATACCCTCTCCCCAGCCCTCCCCCACGAGGGGAGGGAGAAGGTTGCAGCAGATTTTGCGGTTTCAGGCAGTTTAAAAAGCAGATTGGGTTTCCAGCCGTTGATTGCAGGCCGTCTGAAAAGCAAAAAGCAACCTGCACAACCTGTTTCCTTGCAGAACCCTTAACCCGAACAGTCGCCTAGTCCTCTCTCCCGTGGGAGAGAGTTAGAGAGAGGGCAACAAGCCGCAAGGCTTGTATTTGGGCGGTAGTGTGTTGGGAAAGGTTGCCGCAATTCGGAGAATGTCCTCTCCCACGGGAGAGGGAGCAGGTTGCAGCAGATTCAGGCGTTACAGGTCGTCTGAAAAAGAATGCCCGAAATATCAACGGCAGGAATTTTTCAGGTAGCCTTTATCGCAAGGTAGATGGAACAAACGCCGCAAGCGTTTTTTCAGACGGCCTTTGAACCCATCGGCAGGGTGTGTGCCGCAAGGCACGCACGCGGTGGGTTGGAGTTGCAGGGAAAATGGAGAACGCGTGCGTGCGTACCGCACACGCCCTACATGCAGGCTACAGCTTGCTAAGTTTTGGGTTACAGGAGATTTGAAAACGAGGCATGCCTCAGGTAGGTTTAGCGGATGATTTGGCGATTTTGTGCTGAGTCATGAAGCTACAGTTTATCATATATTACTTAGAGGCTAAAATTTATGAAATTTATTAAATTAAAATACTACAATTGTTTTAAAAAAGGAAAAGTACTACTATTTCTTGATTCCGCATCAATAGTAATTGTTCTATTTGGATTATTTTGCTTTATTATGCTTTTCCTATATCCCATGCTTACTGGGAAATATCTTACGCCTGATACATTTATTGGAGGAGCTGCTGTCAAAATAATGGGCGGAATGGCATTCTTGTTAATTACCGAAATGTTTGGCTCTTATATAGGAGAAGATTACAAAAAACTAAAAGAAATAAAAACAAGCAACAACATAAATCTTATTGAGAAAATCAAAAAATATATAAAATTAATTTCACGGTTATTTATTTTAATTCATACAATACTTTTTTATTTAATTATATCAGGTTTTATTTTAATATTTTTTATTGCAAATTGGATACCAACTCTAAATAAAATATTATCTTTGGAAGATATTCCAACAATTCAACTGATTAAAAACATAGTACCTGAAATTATTCCAATAATGGGTTATTTAGGTGTATTTGGTTATTTCACTTTTCATTTTACTGCTTACTATGCTGTTTTAAATGAAAACGACTCCACAAAAACTTTGGCAGCTAAATTTAATCATTGGTTATTACGCATCAAACATTTATTTTATAAATCATCCAGCTAGGAAGAACCATGCCCAAACGTACCGACCTAAAATCTATCCTTATCATCGGCGCCGGCCCTATCGTTATCGGTCAGGCCTGCGAATTTGACTATTCGGGCGCACAGGCCTGCAAAGCCTTGCGTGAAGAAGGCTATAAAGTCATTTTGGTAAACTCCAACCCTGCCACGATCATGACCGACCCTGAAATGGCGGATGTTACCTACATCGAGCCGATTATGTGGCAGACGGTGGAAAAAATTATCGCCAAGGAGCGACCTGATGCGATTCTGCCTACTATGGGCGGCCAGACTGCGCTGAACTGTGCGCTGGATTTGGCGCGCAACGGCGTGTTGGCGAAATACAATGTCGAATTAATCGGTGCGACCGAAGATGCTATCGATAAGGCAGAAGACCGAGGCCGCTTTAAAGAAGCGATGGAAAAAATCGGCTTGTCTTGTCCGAAATCTTTTGTCTGCCACACCATGAACGAAGCTTTGGCAGCGCAGGAACAGGTCGGCTTCCCGACGCTGATTCGTCCGTCTTTCACGATGGGCGGCTCGGGCGGCGGCATTGCCTACAACAAAGACGAGTTCTTAGCAATTTGCGAACGCGGTTTTGATGCTTCGCCTACGCATGAGTTGCTGATTGAGCAATCCGTTCTCGGCTGGAAAGAGTACGAGATGGAGGTTGTACGTGATAAAAACGACAACTGTATCATTATCTGCTCGATTGAAAACTTCGACCCGATGGGCGTGCATACGGGCGACTCCATCACTGTTGCGCCTGCACAAACATTGACCGACAAAGAATACCAAATCATGCGTAATGCTTCGTTGGCAGTATTGCGCGAAATCGGCGTGGACACGGGCGGCTCGAACGTGCAGTTTGCGGTGAACCCTGAAAACGGCGAGATGATTGTCATTGAGATGAACCCACGCGTAAGCCGTTCTTCTGCGTTGGCATCTAAAGCAACGGGCTTCCCGATTGCCAAAGTAGCGGCCAAACTGGCTGTCGGCTTTACGCTGGACGAGTTGCGCAACGACATTACCGGCGGCCGCACTCCTGCGTCGTTCGAGCCTTCCATCGACTATGTCGTGACCAAAATCCCGCGTTTTGCGTTTGAAAAATTCCCTGCCGCAGACGACCGCCTGACCACGCAGATGAAATCTGTGGGCGAAGTAATGGCAATGGGCCGCACCATTCAAGAAAGCTTCCAAAAAGCCTTGCGCGGTTTGGAAACCGGCTTGTGCGGCTTCAACCCTCGCAGCGAAGACAAAGCGGAAATCCGCCGCGAACTGGCCAACCCGGGCCCTGAGCGTATGCTGTTTGTAGCCGATGCGTTCCGCGCAGGCTTCACGTTGGAAGAAATCCACGAAATCTGCGCCATCGATCCTTGGTTCTTGGCGCAAATCGAAGACTTGGTGAAAGAAGAAAAATCGGTTTCAGACGGCCAGTTGCAAGATTTGGATTACGCCGCTTTACGCCGTCTGAAACGCAAAGGCTTCTCCGACAAATGCATCGCGCAGCTTTTGGGCGTAAAAGAAAAAGAAGTGCGCGAACACCGCTATGCGCTGAACCTGCATCCGGTTTACAAACGCGTCGACACCTGTGCCGCCGAGTTTGCCACCGAAACCGCCTACCTCTACTCCACTTACGAAGAAGAATGCGAATCCCGACCTTCCGACCGTAAAAAAGTGATGATCCTCGGCGGCGGTCCAAACCGTATCGGCCAAGGTATTGAATTTGACTACTGCTGCGTTCATGCCGCGCTCGCCCTGCGCGAATCGGGCTTTGAAACGATTATGGTCAACTGCAACCCCGAAACCGTGTCCACCGACTTCGACACCAGCGACCGCCTCTATTTCGAGCCGCTGACATTGGAAGACGTGTTGGAAATCGTCCGCACCGAAAACCCGTGGGGCGTGATTGTGCATTACGGCGGTCAAACCCCACTCAAACTCGCCAACGCATTGGTTGAAAACGGTGTGAACATCATCGGCACATCTGCCGACAGCATCGACGCCGCCGAAGACCGCGAACGCTTCCAAAAAGTATTGAACGACTTAGGCCTGCGTCAACCGCCCAACCGCATCGCCCACAACGAAGAAGAAGCCCTTGTTAAAGCCGAAGAAATCGGTTATCCGTTGGTTGTCCGTCCTTCTTACGTACTCGGCGGCCGCGCCATGCAGATTGTTCACTCTGCCGAAGAGTTGCAAAAATACATGCGCGAAGCCGTACAAGTTTCCGAAGACAGCCCTGTATTGCTCGACTTCTTCTTGAACAACGCCATCGAAGTGGACGTAGACTGCGTTTCAGACGGCCAAGACGTCGTGATCGGCGGCATCATGCAACACGTCGAACAAGCAGGTATCCACTCCGGCGACTCCGGCTGTTCATTGCCTCCATACTCTTTAGACGAAGAAATTCAAGACGAAATCCGCCGTCAAACCAAAGCCATGGCATACGCACTGGGTGTGGTCGGCTTGATGAACGTACAGTTTGCCGTACAAGACGGTGTAGTCTTCGTACTGGAAGTAAACCCACGCGCCAGCCGTACCGTACCGTTCGTATCCAAAGCCACCGGCGTACCGCTCGCCAAAGTCGGCGCGCGCGTGATGGCAGGCATTTCGCTGAAAGAGCAAGGCGTAGAAAAAGAAGTCATCCCGGACTTCTACGCTGTTAAAGAAGCTGTGTTCCCATTCATCAAATTCCCGGGGGTGGACACCATTCTCGGCCCTGAAATGCGCTCTACCGGCGAAGTCATGGGCGTAGGCGCAAGCTTCGGCGAAGCCTACTTCAAAGCCCAACTCGGTGCAGGCGAACGCTTGAGCACAACAGGCAAAGTGTTCCTCGCAGTACGCGACGAAGACAAACCGCTCATCGTCAAAACCGCACAAAACTTCCAAGCACTCGGCTACGGTGTCTGCGCCACTCGCGGTACCGCCGAATACTTGAAAGAACACGGCATCATCGTGCAAGCGGTCAACAAAGTGCAGGAAGGCCGCCCACACATCGTGGACGCAATTAAAAATGGCGAAATCGCACTGGTGGTCAACACCGTCGGCAGCACAGTACAATCTGTTACCGACAGCCACAGCATCCGCCGCACCTCCCTCACCCAACGCGTACCGCAATACACCACCATCGCCGGCGGAGAAGCCATGAGCGAAGGCGCAAAAAGCCGCGAGCACTTGGGCGTGTACAGCGTACAGGAATTGCATGGTCGTCTGAAAAACAAAGCCTAATCAATCCTATCGGATTTAAATAGCTAAAAGGCCGTCTGAAACCTGATTACTCAGTTTCAGACGGCCTTTTCATATTTCAAATTCCAACCGTCTATCCATCAAAACAACCTTTTCTGCCATCTCCAAACAAGCAATAGCAACATGAAATATAATTTCGTTATTGATTGGATTCATACGACAAAATTGTTGTTTTTTCATCATAATCCAAAAATATCGAGTTTAACGCCTATTCTCCTTGCTTTATAATGGCCGTCTGAAATAAAAATACAATTAAAGCAGAAGCATGTCTTTGCAACTTAAGCAGATTTGCATAATTAAATATATGCTTTAATCATAATAATGATAAAATAATACGGCTTTCCTCTAAATTAAAGGGAAAACTGCACAAGAAACGGAAAATAAAATGAGTGTCGGATTATTGCGTGTTTTGGTTCAAAGCCAGACCATCTCAAATCAACAAGCGGAACATTACAACAGCCTTTTACAATCGGGCAAAGAAATCCTGCCCAACCTATTTTCAGACGGCATCATCTCCCCTAAAGCTTTGGGAGAGTTAGTCGCGCGCGTATTCAGCTATCCTCTTTTGGATTTGCACTACTACCCGCGCAATAATGTAGTCAGCGACATTCTGACGGAAGAGCAAATGGTGCAAAATCGTTGCATTCCGATTTTCAAACGCGGACGCAAGGTTTATTTCGCCGTATCCGATCCGACCCAAATCCAAAACTTTCAAAAAATCGCTTTTGCTTCAGGTTTAAGTGTCGACTTGGTCGTAGTTCCCGACGACCAGCTCAGCTCATTGCTGGAATGGCTAGGCCAACGTTCGACCACCATTCTGAAAGAAATCAACGACGAACATGAAGCAACCCAGCAATCGCAATCGCTTTATATCGACAATGAAGAAGCTGAAGACGGCCCTATCCCCCGTTTCATCCACAAAACCTTATCCGATGCCCTGAACGCGGGCGCATCGGACATCCACTTTGAATTCTACGAACAAATGGCGCGCGTCCGTTTCCGTGTGGACGGACAATTGCGCGAAGTCGTACAGCCACCTGTCGCCGTGCGCGGCCAGTTGGCATCGCGCATCAAAGTGATGGCGCGTTTGGATATTTCCGAAAAACGTATTCCGCAAGACGGCAGAATTCAAATTGCCTTCCATAAACACGGCCGTCCGATTGACTTCCGTGTCAGCACGTTGCCGACATTGTTTGGCGAAAAAGTGGTAATGCGTATCCTAAATTCCGATGGTACATCGCTCAATATCGACCAGCTCGGTTTAGAGCCTTTCCAAAAAGAAATGCTGCTTGAGGCCATCAACCGCCCTTACGGCATGGTATTGGTTACCGGTCCGACAGGTTCGGGCAAAACCGTTTCGCTCTATACCTGCCTGAGCATTTTGAACACGGAAGATGTGAACATTTCAACGGCAGAAGATCCGGCCGAGATTAACCTGCCGGGCGTCAACCAAGTCAACGTCAATGAAAAACAAGGCCTGACGTTTGCTGCCGCACTCCGATCCTTCTTACGTCAAGATCCTGATATTATTATGGTCGGTGAGATTCGTGACTTGGAAACCGCCGACATCGCCATTAAAGCCGCCCAAACCGGTCACATGGTTTTCTCTACCCTGCATACCAATAATGCACCGGCCACGCTGTCCCGCCTTTTGAACATGGGTGTCGCGCCTTTCAACATCGCCAGCTCGGTCAGCCTGATTATGGCGCAAAGGCTGTTGCGCAGACTGTGTCCAAACTGCAAACGCGAAGTGGAGCGCCCGCCGGTTCCGGCATTGAAAAAAGCCGGCTTTACCGATGCAGACTTGGCTCAAGATTGGAAACTCTACCGCCCGGTTGGTTGCGACAGCTGCCGCGGCAAAGGCTTTAAAGGCCGCGTCGGTATTTATGAAGTCATGCCGGTCAGCGATGAAATGCAAAAAGTCATTATGAACAACGGTACAGAAGTTGATATCATGAACATGGCCTATCAGGAAGGCATGGTAGACTTGCGTCGCGCCGGCCTCATGAAAGTCATGCAAGGCCTGACCTCGTTGGAAGAAGTGACTGCTCATACCAATGACTAAACTGCCATATTTTCGAAAATTAAAATAAAGCGGCACGGGGAAACAGTCCGCTTTATTTCTTACTAACAAGGGATAACTCATGGCTCAAGCAGAGCAAAAAAGAAGTCTGTTCGGCTCAAGAAGCAAAGGCAAGCGTTTTACATTTGAAGGAAAAAATACCGAGACCGAACGTCTTGTCCGTGGTGAAGTAGTTGCCAAAGACGAAGAAGAAGCACGCAAAAAACTCCAACGCAGAGGCATTCGTCCTTTGCGTATCAGTAAGGTCAAAACCGCACGCAAACGCCGTATTACCCAAGAAGACATTACAGTGTTCACCCGCCAACTGGCAACAATGATGAAGGCAGGCTTACCGCTGATGCAGGCTTTTGAAATCGTTGCTCGCGGCCACTCCAATCCGAGTATGACCGAAATGCTGATGCAGGTTCGCTCCGATGTCGAACAAGGTAGCGCATTGGGTAAATCTTTCTCCAAATATCCAAAATATTTCGACCGTTTCTATTGCAATCTGGTCAGCGCAGGCGAGTCCGGCGGCGTACTGGAAAGTCTATTGGACAAACTGGCTGTTTATAAAGAAAAAACCCAAGCCATTAAGAAAAAGGTTAAAACCGCACTGACCTATCCGATTGCCATTATCGTGGTGGCGATCGCGCTTATCTTCATCATGATGATGTTTGTACTGCCTGCCTTTAAAGAAGTTTATGCCAATATGGGTGCAGAGCTGCCACGTCTCACCCAACTTGTCATGAACTTGTCCGATTTATTCGTCGATTATGGCTGGATTATGATCATCCTTTTGATTGTTTCCGCCTTCGGCCTGTACAAACTCCATGAAAAATCGCCTACCTTCCAAAAACGAATCGATGCTTTGATTTTGAGATTGCCTGTTTTTGGCACTATTGTCCGAAAAGCGACCATCGCCCGTTGGGCGCGTACAACCTCTACCCTCTTCGCAGCCGGCGTTCCTTTAGTGGAAGTATTAGATTCAGTTGCAGGCGCATCCGGCAATATTCTCTATGAAGAAGCCACTCAAGACATCCGCGCCAAGGTAACCCAAGGCCTGTCGCTGACATCCAGTATGCAAAGTACAGATATGTTCCCCAATATGGTGATCCAAATGGCAGCCATCGGCGAAGAGTCAGGCTCTTTGGACGATATGCTGAACAAAGCAGCCGAATTCTACGAAGATGAAGTAGACAACTCCGTCTCCCGCTTATCTGCCTTGATGGAGCCTATCATCATGGTGATATTGGGTTCGCTCATCGGTATCTTGCTGATTGCCATGTATCTGCCGCTGTTTAACTTGGGTAATGTCGTAGGTTGATATGCTTGATAGTATTTACTCTGCCATCGACGCCCTCTCCGTTCTTGCGCCATTCGCTATTCCTTTAGCCGTTATTTTGGGATTACTGATTGGCAGCTTTCTGAACGTTGTCATTTATCGCACGCCGATAATGATGGAACGCGAATGGACACAATTTTCTAAAGAGCATTTGGGCATCGAGCTGACAGACGAAGAAAAACAGCCATTTAATCTGCGCAAACCGAATTCACGCTGCCCAAAATGCAAAAGCCCAGTTAAACTTTGGCAAAACATCCCCATCCTCAGCTATATTTTACTGGGTGGGAAATGCCACTCCTGCAAAACCGCGATCGGCATACGCTATCCGCTGATTGAGCTGCTAACAGGCATCTTATTCGGTATTGTCGCGTGGCAATACGGCTGGTCATGGGCGACTATTGGCGGATTCATTTTGACTGCCATACTGATTGCGCTGGCCTTTATCGATGCCGATACACAATATTTACCCGACAGCCTGACTCAGCCCCTAATTTGGATCGGCCTGCTGTTTAATCTGAATGACACATTCGTTCCCCTGCATTCAGCCGTTTGGGGCGCAATCGCAGGCTATATGAGCCTTTATACTTTATGCGCCGTCTATAAACTTCTGACCGGTAAAATCGGCATGGG
>NZ_JBQCTZ010000036.1:0-25429 GCF_051963715.1 Neisseria sp. P0001.S005
GGCATTCCGAATTTCGTTAAAGGCGAATGGGTCAAACCCGGCGCAGTCGTTATCGATGTGGGCATCAACCGCTTGGATGACGGAAGCCTGTGCGGCGATGTGGAGTTTGATGTTGCCAAAGAACGCGCTTCCATGATTACGCCTGTTCCCGGTGGCGTCGGCCCGATGACGATTGCCACTTTGTTGGAAAACACGGTACACGCGGCCTCATTGCACGACTAACCGCCGTCATTAAGTTAGGCCGTCTGAACATGATTTTTCAGACGGCCTGACCTGTTTTTTTGCTTTTTACCTTATTGGCTTCACATGTCCTTACTCTCTTCCCACACCGACAACCCGACTTTCCGCAACGCTTCCTATATCCTGATGGGTTTGGCTTTGCTGATTGTCTTGCACTACCATTTGCTGCCGCTGCTGCTGTCGGTTATCCTGACCTATATCTTTATTACGCGCACCAACGGCGTCATCCTCAAACTCCGCCGCCGTGTTTTGCCGCGCAACACGCGGTTGCATAAATCGCTCAATGCGCACAATATCAACCTGATTTCCACCACGCTGACGCTGGCCATCGTGTTCAGCATCATTGCAATGATGTCTTTGGGCATTTACCACCTGATACACGGCGGCCATGTCGGTTTTATGCTGGCCAAGCTGGCGGCAATTTTGGAAGACACCAAAAATAGCCAAGACCTGCCTGCGGCCATTCTCAATATGCTGCCCAACAATATGGCCGAAATCAAAGCCTCGGCGATCAAGCTGATTGAAGAATACCGCGCCGCGCTGACCCGTATCAGTAAAAACAGCATCACGTCCTTCGTGTACATCCTCATCGGCATCATCATCGGCGCCATGCTCAGTTTCCACCGCCTGAAAATGCGCAAAAACCGCCGCAAAATGCCATTGTTTAAAGCCGAATTGGTGCACCGCATCGTCAATTTTGAAACCAGCTTTGAACGCGTGTTCCTCGCCCAAGTCAAAATCTCGCTGATCGACACTTTCCTGACCGGCCTGTACCTCTACTTGGTTTTACCGCTGTTCGGCGTTGAGCTGCCGTTTAAAATGACCGTCCTGATCGTCGCCTTTATCGTCGGCCTGATTCCGGTGGCGGGCAACCTGATTTCCAACACCATCATCATTATTTTGAGCCTCGGCGCATCGCTTTACGTCGCACTCGCATCGCTGGTTTTCCTCGTTGTCATCCACAAGCTCGAATATTTCCTCAACGCCAAAATCATCGGCTCGGAAATCGAATCCAGCGCATGGGAATTGCTGGTGGCGATGGTCGTTTTTGAACGCATTTTCGGCATCGGCGGCATCATCGTCGCGCCGGTTTATTACGCGTATCTGAAAAACGAATTGAAACTGCGAAAATTGATTTAATCAGTTGCGTTTATACACATCAAAGGCCGTCTGAAAACGACAATCGGGTTTTCAGACGGCCTTTGCTTTACCTTTTCTTACACTTTACGGCATAATGGCAGCCACGCATTTCTAGAAGAAAGATAAACAATGTCAACCAAAACCCCTTCCCTATTCGGCGGAGCGATGATTATCGCCGGTACGGTTATCGGCGCAGGCATGCTTGCCAACCCGACCGCCACATCCGGCGTATGGTTTACCGGCTCGCTGGCCGTGTTGCTGTACACCTGGTTTTCCATGCTCTCCAGCGGCCTGATGATTTTGGAAGTCAACACCCATTATCCGCACGGCGCCAGCTTCGACACCATGGTTAAAGACCTGCTCGGCCCGGCTTGGAACGTCATCAACGGCATTGCCGTCGCTTTCGTTTTATACCTGCTCACCTACGCCTACATCTTCGTCGGCGGCGACCTGACCGCCAAAGGCATCGGCAGCGCAGTAGGCAGCGAAATTTCGCTCACCATCGGCCAACTCGTCTTCTTCGGCATTCTCGCCTTTTGCGTTTGGGCATCCGCACGCTTGGTTGACCGCTTCACCAGCATCCTCATCGGCGGCATGGTATTGACCTTTATTTGGGCAACCGGCGGCCTGATTGCCGATGCCAAAATGCCTGTCCTGTTCGACACCCAAGCACCTGCCGGCACCAGCTACTGGATTTATGTCGCCACCGCCCTGCCCGTCTGCCTTGCCTCATTCGGCTTCCACGGCAACGTATCCAGCCTGCTCAAATACTTTAAAGGCGACGCGCCCAAAGTGGCCAAATCCCTGTGGTCGGGTACGCTGATTGCCTTGGTAATTTACGTCCTCTGGCAAGTCGCCATCCAAGGCAACCTGCCGCGCAACGAGTTCGCACCGGTTATCGCCGCCGAAGGCCAAGTTTCCGTCCTGATCGAAACGCTGTCCAAGTTCGCCCAAACCGGCAATATGGACAAAGTGTTGACCCTGTTCTCCTACATGGCAATTGCAACGTCCTTCCTCGGCGTAACGCTCGGCTTGTTCGACTACATCGCCGACATCTTCAAATGGAACGACAGCATCTCCGGCCGTACCAAAA
Organism: Neisseria sp. P0001.S005; assembly: GCF_051963715.1. Taxonomy (NCBI): domain Bacteria; kingdom Pseudomonadati; phylum Pseudomonadota; class Betaproteobacteria; order Neisseriales; family Neisseriaceae; genus Neisseria; species Neisseria sp. P0001.S005. The sequence goes on from NZ_JBQCTZ010000036.1 coordinate 2,474, forward strand.
CCGCCGCGCTGACCTTCCTGCCGCCTTTGATTTCCTGTCTGCTCTTCCCTACCGGCTTCGTTACCGCCATCGGCTACGTCGGCTTGGCCGCCACCATCTGGACAGGCATCATCCCCGCCATGCTGCTCTACCGCTCGCGCCATAAATTCGGCGTCGGCAAAAACTACAAAGTTTACGGCGGATTCTGGCTGATGGTTTGGGTCTTCCTCTTCGGCATCATCAACATTGCCGCCCAAATATTGAGCCAACTGGAGCTTGTTCCCGTATTTAAAGGTTAAATTCCCTTAAGGCCGTCTGAAACACCCTCTTTCAGACGGCCTAATTCATTATTTTCCGCTACAATACCCTCTTTCCCCCAACGAACACCGTCCATGTACGACAATATCCGTTTCCATCTCGACGAAGACTATCCCGACCAGCTCCCGCCCGAAAACGCCGCCACCCATATCGGCATGTACTGGCAGTGGGCGGCGCAGGCAGGCCTCGTCAACCCCGTCTGGCAAACCGCCCCCGAAACCGCAGCCGACTTCGCCGCCATGACCTCGGGCAAAATCAGCGGACGGCACTTCCTGCTCAAACACATGGACGGCGCATTGACGGCTGATGACTTTACCGAACTCGGCCAACGGTTTACCGAGTTCTACTACACCGACGAAGAAGACGGCTACGGCGCATTTATGGAAGACTACGTCCTCGCCCTCGACACGCCCTCACTCGGCGGCTTCTACCACGTCAAAAACACCCCGGAAACCTTCGCCAAACTGACACCCGTTTTTCAGACGGCCTTTGAAAAATGGCAAAGCAGTTTGAAAACAGAAAAATAAGAGCCACCACCATGAAACTCATCATCCTCGACCGCGACGGCGTCATTAATCAAGACCGCGACGATTTCGTCAAATCCGTTGACGAATGGATTCCCATCGAAGGCAGCATGGATGCCATCGCCTTTTTAACGCAGGCAGGCTACACCATCGCCGTGGCCACCAACCAATCCGGTATCGGCCGCAAATACTTTACCGTGCAAGACCTGACCGAAATGCACGCGAAAATGCACCGCCTTGCCGTTCAAGCAGGTGGTACCATCGACGGCATTTGGTTTTGCCCGCACACCGCCGCCGACAACTGCGAATGTCGCAAACCCAAGCCCGGCATGATTATCGACATCATCGAACGCTTCAAGGCCAATGCCGCCGGAACCTGGCTGGTTGGCGACAGCCTGCGTGACCTGCAAGCCATTGATGCTGCAGGCGGCAAATCCGCGCTCGTCCTGACCGGCAAAGGCAAAAAAACGCTGGCCAAATACGAGCAAGACCTGCCCGAACACACCCAAGTCTTCGACAACCTACTCGCTTTCTCGCAATACATCATGCGTGAAAACACACAAATCGAAGAAGCCGCGCAAGCCATCCTATAAACGACAAGGCCGTCTGAAAACTGCCGACAACGGCGTTCAGACGGCCTTCAAACGACAGACTTTTCCCCGATATGCTGATTATCCGCAACCTGATTTACTGGTTCATCCTTTCCTCCAGCATTATTTTGCTGTTCCCCTTTATGCTGCTTGCCCTGCCCTTTCAAGGCGGCGCACACAAAATGGCGCAAATTTGGGTACGCATCCTCAACTGGTCGCTCAAGCACGTCATCGGTTTGAACTACACTTTAAACGGTGCGGAAAACATTCCCGACCGCCCTGCCATCATTTGCGCCAAACATCAAAGCGGCTGGGAAACCCTCGCCCTGCAAGAGATTTTTCCGCCGCAAGTCTATGTTGCCAAACGCGAACTCTTCAAAATCCCTTTCTTCGGCTGGGGCTTGAAGCTGGTTAAAACCATCGGCATCGACCGCAGCAACAGCCGCGAAGCCAACAAACAACTTTTAGAACAAGGTCTTGCGCGTAAAAACGAAGGCTATTGGATTACCATTTTCCCCGAAGGCACACGTCTGCCGCCCGGTGAAAAAGGCCGCTACAAGCTCGGCGGCGCGCGCATGGCAAAAATGTTCGAGATGGACATCGTCCCCGTCGCGCTCAACAGCGGCGAGTTTTGGCCGCGCAACTCCTTCCTCAAATACCCCGGCACGGTCAGCGTCATCATCGGCAAACCCATTGCCCACAACAACGGCAATGAAGCCGAACTCATGGCTCAATGCGAGCAATGGATTGAAAGCCAGCAGCCGCTGATTACCGGACAAGGCCCGTTCGCCCTCAAAACCAAATAAATCATTCCATCGGGTGGGCAGCTATGCCCGCCCTTTTCATATCGTCCAATATTTCCCTCAATATCATGCCTCGCCTCCATACCCACATCCTTTCAGACGGCCTCACTATTCATATCCAGCTCAAACGCAGTGCCAAGAAAAATCTCATCTTGCGCCCCGTTTCTCCCGATACTGTCAGCATCAACATCCCTCCGTTTGTTACCCAGCACACCTTTACCCAATGGCTGAACGACAACGAAGCCATCCTGCGCCGTACCTTAAACAAAACACCGGCCCGACAAACACCCACCGACACGCTTCCCGAATGGATTTGGTATCAAGGCGTTCAGACGGCCTTGTCCGTCTACACAGCAAACCACATCCAACTCAGGCCGTCTGAAATCCTGTTGCCCGAAAAAGAAACCGCTACCCAACTCACCCATTTGCGCCGCTTCCTGCACGAGCGTGCGCGCGAATATCTGCTGCCGCGCCTTGAAGGCCATATCCGAACCACCCGCCTGACCCCGAGCGCCATTTCCCTTTCCAACGCCAAAACCTTCTGGGGCGTTTGCCGCCACACCACCGGCATCCGCCTCAACTGGCGGCTCATCGGCGCGCCCGAATATGTCGCCGACTACGTCTGCCTGCACGAACTCGCCCACCTGCGCCATCCCGACCACAGCCCTGCGTTTTGGGCTCTGACTCACTCGCTCACGCCGCATGTCGACCAAGCCGAACAATGGCTGAAGGCGCACGGCAGCGAATTATTCCACCTCGGCTAAGTCTTTCCAGCAGCATTTTTCTGCAAGCAAACACCAGCCCAAAGCAAAGAATCAACGCCCTCCAAACAAATCATGTAGCCGCGCGTAAAATCAGGTTTATCCGCTTGCCGCCCCTCATACCTGCCGATAAGATGATGTCGTTCTCAAAACCCTTTTCAGAAAGGAAAACCGATGACCAAAGCAAAATCGTTACTGGCCACCGGCATTTTGGCTCTTTTCTCCGCCACGGCATTCGCCTCCCCGCTGCCTTCCGAAATCTACCGTCCGGATGGCGCGCACACCATCAAAGCCGATCATCAAGGCAACGGCGAATTTGAATACGAAGCCGAACTTTCCGGCCAACGCAATTCCATTCCTTCCCTGGCCAAAAAAGTGATCGCCCACGCGCGCAGCAAAGGTTTCCATGTGGTTGAGTCTGAAATCAAACACGACGATGCCGATCTGAAATTCAAACGTGGCAAACAAGAGCTGGACGTTTCCATCGAAGACAAAGGCCAAGGCCGTATCGAATACAAAGCCGATTTGGACTTGGACAAAAACTAAATCCGACTCGCAAACAAAGGCCGTCTGAAATCCCATCGGGTTTCAGATGGCCTTTTATCGTCTTTATCAGATAAAATGGCAATCGGTTTGCAAAATTTCCGACTCAAAACATTGTACAATCTGCCCACTTATACCGATAACATTCCAAACATTGCCATGAAAAAACGTCTGCTCCTCCTCGCCATCCTTCCCCTTTCCCTTCACGCCGCCGATGTACCGCCCGATGTAAAACCCGAGCTTCAAGTCAACACAGCCGAACCCCAGCAACCTGAAACGCACAACATCCCTGCCGAGCAGACAAACAGGCCGTCTGAAAAAATCATCAACGTCGATGCCGACACCCTGCTTGCCAACACCGAATTGCTGGCACGTGCCATGTATTCCGCCGTCGTCGCCCACAACATCCCCGGCATCAAAGCCGTTTTGCCCATTTACGAACAATGGCCCGAACACGACCGCGCCATGGCGCGCTATGCCAAAGGTTTGCTTGCCCAATCCGAAGGGCGCGCCGCCGAATCCATCGGCCATTACCGCCGCTTTATCGCCGAGCAGCCCGATGCTTCCGCCGTCCGCTGGCAGCTTGCGACCGCCTTGTTTGAAGACAAACAAAACGAAGCCGCAGCCGACCAGTTCGACAAACTGCAAACCGAGTCCCTCCCGCCCGCCTTGCAAGAACGCATCGAAACCTACCGCAAAGCCCTGCGCGAACGCGACTCATGGCAATTCAACTCCGGCTTAAACATCACACGCGAACAAAACATCAACCAAGCTCCCGACCAACGCCGTCTGGGCAACCACCTGAGCGATGAACAATGCCGCGCCGTGCGCCTTGCCTATCCCGACGATGACTGCTTCCGAGGCTGGACCTTCCCCGAACCCATCGATGCCACCGCCGTCCACTACCAAATCGGTGCAGAAAAAAAATGGTCGCTGCCACGCGGCTTCTATGCCACGGCAGGCGCAGACCACTACGGCAAAATCTACCCCAAACACACCAACTACAACGACCTCACCACACGCCTCTCGGCAGGCCTCGGCTATGCCGACCAGCGCAACGATATCGGCATTACCCCGTTCCACGAACGGCGCTTCTACGGCAACGACCCCTACACCTACACCAACGGCGCACGCCTCCACTACAACCATTGGTGGCAACCCAAGCTGCAAACCCTCAGCGCATTTGAAGCAGGCCGTCTGAAAAACAGCCACCGTGAGCATTCCAACAACACCAGCCAACTGCTCAGCAACTCCATCGTGTACTACCGCAACGCGCGCCAATACTGGGTGGCCGGTATCGACCTCTACCGCGAACGCAACCGCGACGACAAAGGCGACAGCTTCAACCGCTACGCCCTGCGCACCACATGGGGACAAGAATGGCCCAAAGGTCTCTCTACCGTCCTACGCCTCAGCGCCGCCCAACGCCGTTACCAAACCCCCGGCTTCTTCAGCAACGAACAAAACCGCCGCGACAAAGAAGCCTCCGCCTCCCTAAGCGTATGGCACCGCGCCCTCCATTTCAAAGGCATCACCCCGCGCCTGACCATTGCCCACAACAAAACATGGAGTAACGACAAGTTCTACGAATACGGCAAAACCAAAATGTTTGTCGAATTGAGCAAAACGTTCTGACAAGTAGAACCAATCTGTAGATAAAGCAAAAATGCCTGTCCTGCATATTGATTTACAAGACAGATTCAAACTTTTACAGATACCGAATCAATAGATTTTTTAAGGCATAATGTCTTATTAAATTCATATTTATCAAATAGATGAAGTTTAAGCCATATTACTTTACAACGTACCGTACAACACTACATAACGCTACAAAAAAATCAGGCCGTCTGAAACCCGACTTGGCGTTTCAGACGGCCTAAGTATTCGTTATCATATCCGCTTACCTCTTCAGAAAGTATGATGATGAACGCCCTAAACAAAACCCTCTTATCCGTTTCTGTCGCGCTGGGATTGAGCGCCTGCGCTTCCGTCAAAACCGCAGACACCTACGACCTAGACTTCTCCAAACAAAAATACACCGAACAAAACATCGAAGTGAACGGTCAAGCTGTCAAATTCCGCGCTTACGAAGGCGTGGTTTACGTCCGCAATCCTGTCGATACCCGTTACGAAATCATCAATATTTATGTACCCGAAGCCTATTACAACGGCGGCGAGATAGACGGTTTCAACGCCGAAACCGCACCGATTTTCCTGCCCAACCAAATCGGCGGCTATATGCCGGCCGAACCCGGCAAACCCGCTTTAGAAGGCAAACGCGGTGAGCCTGAAGACGGCCAAAAATCGCCTAACGCCGCCCTGGTTGCCCTCTCCAAAGGCTACGTCGTCGCCTCCCCTGGCGCACGCGGCCGAACAGAACCCACCGGCAAAGCACCTACCGCCATTGTCGATTTGAAAGCCGCCGTCCGTTACCTGAAAGCCAACGACAAAGTCATGCCCGGCGACGCCGAAAAAATCATTTCCAACGGCACAAGCGCAGGCGGCGCGATGTCCGCCCTCTTAGGCGCAACAGCCGACCAAAAAGATTACGAAAACCACCTCAAAGCCTTAGGCGCGGCAGACGGCAGCGACAAAGTTTTCGCCGTATCTGCCTACTGCCCGATTACCGATTTAGATCATGCCGACATGGCTTACGAATGGCAGTTCAACGGTATCAACGACTACAAAAAAATGAACATTTCCATGCTCGACTACCGCGTCAAACGCGAGCTGGTCGCAGGCACGCTGACCGATGACGAGAAAAAACTGTCCGACCTCCTCAAACCACTATACCCCGCATACCTCAACAGCCTGAACCTGAAATCCCCCGAAGGCAAACCCCTAACACTGGACGCCCAAGGCAACGGCAGCTTTAAAAACCATATTGCCGGTTTACTTGCCAAATCCGCACAAACCCAGCTTGATGCAGGCAAAGACCTGAGCGACCGCTCTTGGCTGACCGTCCGCAAAGGCAAAGTCGTCTCCGTCGATTTTGATGCCTACGCCAAAGCCGCCGGCCGCCAAAAAACACCGCCCGCCTTTGACGGCGTGGATTTAAGCGCAGGCGAAAACCAACTCTTCGGCACCAATACCGTCGATAAACGCCACTTCACCGCGTTCTCCATGCAACACAACACCGCCGCCAACGCCGAAATCGCAGATGAAGAAACCATCAAAATCATGAACCCGCTCAACTACATCGGCAAACCGGGCGTAAGCCTGCCGCAAAACTGGCGCATCCGTGTCGGCACCAACGACCGCGACACCTCACTGGCAGTCTCCGCCGTCTTAGCCGCCAAACTGCAAAACAACGGCCAAACCGTCGACTACGCCCTGCCTTGGGATGTCGGCCACGGCGGCGATTATGACTTAGACGAACTGTTTACCTGGATGAAGCAAGTCAGCAGCTCTACAAAATAATCGTTCGCAACATAGATTGAGATGAGATTTGGTATCCCGTTTTAATTGGAAAAAGGCCGTCTGAATATTTTCAGACGGCCTTTCTTTTATTTAAATTAAACAACCATTTTTATCATTAGTCGCAAGATACCTACTACCCACTCATTTCTAATGAAAAAAGTACAAATTTAATGGAAAATACACACCTTCAAACTTAATTGCCTTTAAAAAAACGAATGCGCTCCTTCCTTCACATCCTTAAGAAAATCGGCAAAATAGCGCTGATTATCCCTATTTTTGCCCTATTGTATTTTTTGTCTGCTTGGATGATGGCTTCATTGCCGCTTAATGAAGAGCAGCCCAAAGGGGAAATTACTTTATTTTTAGTCAGTAACGGCGTGCATACTGATGTAGTCATGCCGCTGAAGAATGATATTTTTGATTGGTCGGATGTCGTCAATCCAAAAGACACGCTCACTGCTGATCCTCAGATAACGCATATCGGTTTAGGCTGGGGGGAGCGCAATTTTTATTTATACACGCCCGAGTGGAAAGATTTGACTTTCTCCAATGCTTTAGGTGCATTAAGCGGGCTGAACCGTACGCTGATTCATGTTACTTATTATCCTTTTGAACCACGAGAAAATAGCCACGTCGTCAAATTTTTGGTCACGCCTGAGCAATACAGGAATTTAACAAAATCGCTCTTGGCTGGTTTTCAACAAGAAAATGGGCAACCTATCTTGCTAAAAGGAATCCATCATCAATCTAACGATGCTTTTTATGAAGCCAAAGGACGCTATCATTTATTCAACACTTGTAACACTTGGCTGAATGACAAATTGGTTGAAAGTGACCTTAAAGGCGTGTATTGGACTCCTTTCTCTTCACCCTTACTGGAACAATACCGATAGCCTTCACGCTTCTCAATTTATGGGTCTATGTAAAACTTCAGGCCGTCTGAACATTTTCAGACGGCCTGTATTTTGATAAAAATCCAAAGCCCTTTATTATATAAACGAAATTTTATAACGGCATCAAATATCAATTTAAACAAATAAACTGATTTTAAATTCCATAAAATAATTAAAATAAAGAAATTTTAAAATAAAATTGCTAAAACAAAAAACTAAGCCTTGTTTAATTCTGCTAAAACCTGTAACCTGTATCAAAAATAAACAAGAGAGTTCATCATGTCCCAACACCACCCTACCGACGACATTAAGATCAAAGAAGTCAAAGAGTTACTCCCTCCAATCGCACATTTGTATGAGCTGCCTGTTACGCCTCAGGTTGCCAATTTGGTTTATAAAACACGTCATGAGATTTCGGATTTAGTTCACGGCCGTGACAACCGTTTACTGGTCATTATCGGCCCATGTTCAATTCACGATACTAAGGCGGCGGTTGAATATGCGCAAAAATTGCTGCCCTTGCGCAAAAAATATGAGAAAGAGCTGCTGATTGTAATGCGCGTGTATTTTGAAAAACCGCGTACAACTGTTGGCTGGAAAGGTCTGATTAACGATCCGCACTTGGACGGTACGTTTGACATCAACTACGGTCTGCGCCAAGCACGTCAGTTGTTGCTGACTTTAAACGAAATGGGCATGCCTGCTTCGACTGAATTCTTGGACATGATTACGCCGCAATACTACGCCGACCTGATTTCTTGGGGCGCGATTGGGGCGCGTACGACTGAAAGCCAGGTACACCGCGAATTGGCCAGCGGCCTCTCCTGCCCTGTCGGTTTTAAAAACGGTACGGACGGCAATCTGAAAATCGCCATCGACGCCATCGGTGCCGCCAATCATCCGCACCACTTCCTGTCTGTAACCAAAGCCGGTCATTCCGCGATTGTCCACACCAGCGGCAATCCTGACTGCCATGCGATTTTACGTGGCGGTAAAGAGCCTAATTACAGCGCGGAGCACGTTAAAGACGCGGTTGCGCAGCTTCAAAAAGCCGGCGTGAGCAGCAAACTGATGGTGGACTGCAGCCATGCCAACAGCCGTAAAGACTTCCGCAAACAAATGGATGTAGCGCGCGATGTTGCGGCGCAGCTGAAAGCCGGTGAAGAAAACATCATGGGCGTGATGGTCGAAAGCCACTTGGTTGAAGGCCGTCAAGACAAGCCTGAAGTTTACGGTCAAAGTATTACGGATGCCTGCATCGGTTGGGATACGACTGAAGAATTACTGGCACTGCTTGCCGAAGCGAAAGGTTACCAAGCATAAGTGCGAAACCATTAAAAAGACCGGATATGTTCCTGTCTTTTTTGTGTCTGTCATTTTGATTTCTTTGCTCAAGATCCCGAGCAATTTTTAGTCAGGTTTAACATCAAAACAATATGTTAGAAAATATTCAGGCCGTCTGAAAACCCGATCATTCAGGTTTTCAGACGGCCTCTCCTACTTTTCTTTTCAATTAAAACGTGTGTTTAACCGTTGCAGTCACACTACGCGGCGTGCCGTAAACGTGAATATCCGGCATGGTGCGGTAACGTTTGTTAAAGACGTTTTCAAAGTCCAAACTGATGCGGGTGGATTTGCCGATTTTGTAATGACCGGTCAAGTCCAGCGTTGCGTACGGACGTTGGGTCAATGCGGCGGCGGCGGCCGGATTGATGTCTGCAGGGTATTCGTCCAGCGTATGGCTGCGGCTTTGCCAGTTGACGTTGGCACCCACGTTTAAACGGTCGGTTACGTCATACGCGGTAAAGAGTTTGAACAAATGAACCGGATAAGACGGATGCAGTTGAACCCCTTCGCTGTCTTTGATTTTGGAACGTGCATAAGACGCATTCAGCAGCCATTTGTCGCTCAGGCGGCCGCCGACAGAGAGTTCCACGCCTTTTGTTGTGGTGTTGTCGGCTGCGCGGTAGTATTCCTCGCCATTCGCGAATTTGCCTGCGACAACGCCCAAATGGTCGCGTTTGTTCATAAAGACGGAGGTGGAAGCATTCAGACGGCCTTCAAACCATGACGCTTTCAAACCGGTCTCGTAGGTTTTGCCGCGCTGAGGTTTGAGCGCCGCGCCGTCTTTGGTCAGGTAACGTACTTGCGGACGGAAAATGGTGGTGTAAGATGCATAGGCGGTCAGATTGTCGCCGATGTCGTAGGTTACGCCCAAATAAGGAATGAAAACGTTTTGTTTATGGCTGCTGTGTGCGAATTTGTTACGGCTGGTGCTGTAACGGTAACGCCAATCCACAAAACGGCTGCCGCCGATAAAGGCAAGTTTGTCGGTCAGTTTGAAACGGGTCGAGCCGTAAACCGACAGGTTTTTCATGCGTGAAAAACCATCGCGCAGATACGGCATATCAGGTTTGGCGATATTGCCGTCAAATTTACGCAAATCGGGAATCATCGACTCGCCTTCTTCGTAGAAAGACAGGTTTTCTTTGTTGTCCTGATAGCTGATGCCGACATTGAACTCATGCGAACGGCCCAACGCCGGATAATTGCCGTCCAAGGCCAGCGCAAAATTCTGATCGCGGTATTTGCTGCGGTCGTGGTCTGAAGTGAAAAGTGCAGAGTAATCAGGATTAATTTCAAATGTACCGGCAATGCCTGAAACGATGTCGTTTTTACCCGAAACATGGCTGTAATCGCCTGTCAGTTTCCAGCCGTTGTCAAACTCATGGCTGAGGGAAGTGAACACTTCGGCACTGGTGTCTTTGCCGTATGCCCAGCGTGCGGACGAATTGCTACGCGGCGAAGACTCAAACGGTATGAATCCAGTACGGCGCGAACCTGCTGCGGTCAGATAGCTGAAACGCGAGCTGCCGGTATTGCGGAAACGGTGTATTTCCGTACCGAGGCGCCATTGGGTTTGCGGCGTGATATCGTAAGACAACGTACCGTAGAAAGTGTGATTATGGCGCGATGTGTTCGGCAGGTAATCGCCTCCATGGTCGCCGACCAAAATAGCGCGGCCGCGCAAGGTATTGTCTGCATTTAAAGGCTGATTGGCATCAAGGACGAAGCGGTAGTGGTTCCATGAACCAACTCCGGCTTCCACGCTGACGGCTGGCTTGGCAGTCGGTTTTTTACGTTCCAAAGCAACCGTACCGCCCGGCTCGCCCATACCGCCGTTGGACAAACCGCTTGCGCCGCGCACGACAACGACTTGTTCGTACAATGTGCTGTCCAGATTGTTGGTGCCGCGGCGGATGGCTTTACCGTCGTAAAGGAATTTAGGCGCGCCATCTACGGAAATGCTGTCAACGGCCTGACTGCGCGAAATAAATTGGCTGTGGCCGGATACGTTGTTGCCCATTTTGCTGTGGAACACGCCCGGCGTTTGTTTCAACACGTCCTGCAAGGTATCCAAACCTTGGTCGTCCATTTGTTTTTCGGTAACGACAGACAGGGACTGCGGCGTTTCGCGCTGGGTCAGGCGGATGCCTGTCGCGGCGGAGGAAGCGGGAATGGTGTAGTTGGAAGTAGTCTGTTTACCGACACCTTGGACGGTAACTGTCGGTAAATCGACACGTTCTTGCGGCTGGGTATTTTCTACTTCGATCGCGAAAGAATACGCCGAACACAGCGCCAGACTGACGGCAAAGCTTAATTTGCCATAGGGAAATACAGGTAGTGACATAGCCTCTCCAATTAGCTTATCTTTACAATTTGGTCGCAGATTCTATCAAAAAGATGTAGCCCGATGAAACTATGTTCTAACCACTATTTTCTAAGTCATTTGTTTCATTAAAAATATTTCTTTAAGACTAATTATAATTAACTAAAAAGGCCGTCTGAAAACCCGCATCATCAGGTTTTCAGACGGCCTTAATCTTTTTATGATAAGGTAATCAGTCTGCCAATTTTCGTGCCAATTCTGCCAAACGTTTACCTTGAGCAAAGGCAATATTGTTTTCTTCAGCAGTCAATGCCGGCTTGCTGTCGTGGCCGGAAACATGGCTTGCGCCGTAAGGCGTGCCGCCGCTTTGGGTATTGCTGAGCGCGGACTCGGTATATGGGATGCCGCTGATGACCATGCCGTGGTGCAACAGGGGCAGCATCATGGTCAGCAGGGTGCTTTCTTGGCCGCCGTGCAGAGAAGATGTGCTGGTAAATACGGTGGCAGGTTTGCCGACGAGTTCTGCGCCGAGCCAAAGGGGAATGGTGCCGTCGATAAAGTATTTCATCGCGGCGGCCATATTGCCGAAACGTGTCGGGCTGCCGAGCGCGAGGCCGGCGCAGTTTTTGAGGTCGTCGGCAGTCGCGTATGGCGCGCCTTCGTCGGGAACGGCTTTTTCAACGGCTTCGCAAACGGTGGAAACTTTGGGAACGGTACGCAACACGGCTTCGCAACCGTCCACGCTTTCGATACCGCGTGCGATTTGGCGGGCAAGGTTGCGCGTGCTGCCGTTTTGGGAATAAAAGAGGACGAGGATTTTCAGGGGATTTGGGTTCATCTTGGGGTTTCCGTTACAATGCTGTCAGGTTTCAGACGGCCTTTTAAATACTCAGGCCGTCTGAAAAGAAGAAATTTCAATTTAAAAGTGGGAAAAGGTTATGCCGTTTTCGCAATGGTGGCAAGGTTTTTTAAAGAGTAAAGGCGTGGCGTTCGCTTGGTTTGTCGTGCGCCGTTTTGATGAGGAGCGCGTGCCGCAGGTAGCGGCAAGCATGACGTTTACAACGCTTTTGGCTTTGGTGCCCGTGTTGACGGTGATGGTCGTCATCGCTTCTGCCTTCCCTGTTTTCGACCAATGGTCGGGGGAGTTTATCTCTTTTATCAACCGCACCATCGTTCCGCAGGGCGCGGACATGGTGTTTGACTACATCAATGCGTTCCGCGATAAGGCCACCAATCTGACGGCGATCGGCAGTGTGATGTTGGTCGTAACCTCGCTGATGCTGATTCGGACGATAGACAATGCGTTCAACCGGATTTGGCGCGTCAATTCGCAACGGCCTTGGATGATGCAGTTTTTGGTGTATTGGGCGTTGCTGACGTTTGGACCTTTGTCTTTGGGCGTGGGCTTGTCGGTCGTGATCGGTCAGGTGCAAGTAGTAGGCGGCTCGGAATGGCTGAGGGGCATAGCCACAGTTTCATTTATTACGGTACTGCTGTGGGGCTTATACCGCTTTGTGCCCAACCGTTTCGTACCGGCAAGCCATGCTTTGGTCGGCGCGGCCGTAACAGCGTTTTGCTTGGAAACAGCACGCTTTTTGTTCGCTTGGTATATGGGCAACTTTGACGGCTACAAATCAATTTACGGCGCATTTGCCGCGGTACCGTTTTTCCTGTTGTGGCTCAACCTGTTGTGGGCGCTGGTATTGGGCGGTGCGGTTTTGACCTCGTCCTTATCCTACTGGCGTGGCGAAGCGTTCCGCCGCAGTCTGGATGCGCGCGGCCGCTTTGACGATGTATTGAAAATCCTGCTGCTGCTCGATTCTGCCCAACAAAACGGCAAGGCATTGCCGGTGCAAGAGTTCAGACGGCATATCAATATGGGCTACGATGAATTGGGCGAGCTTTTAGAAAAACTGGCGCGACACGGCTATGTCTATTTCGGCCGTCAGGGCTGGGTCTTGAAAATGGGGGCGGAGTCCATCGACTTGGCGGAGCTGTTCAAACTCTTTGTCTACCGTCCGCAAACGCTTAATAAAGACAAGGTCAATCAAACGGTTGACCACATCATGCAGCCCTGCTTGGAAACCTTAAACATGACGCTTGCCGAGTTCGGCGCCCATACGAAAAAACAATCCTCTTAAACCTGATGCCGTCTGAAACCAAAAATATCAAGTTTCAGACGGCCTTTGCTATAATCGGCACACTACTGAATATTACATTCGACCTACAAGGATAAATAGATGAAAACACCAGCCCTACTCTCTCTGCTCGGTTTGATTCCATCTGCCGCCTTTGCCGCCCACGGCGTAGGCCTTGGCCAACCACCCAAATATCCGGCCAACTTCACCGCCTTCGAATACATCAATCCCAACGCCCCAAAAGGCGGCACATTTACCACGCCTTTCCTCGGTGCTTTTGACACGCTCAACCCCTTTACCCTCAAAGGCAACCACGAATACGGCATCAGCATGCTGACGCTTGACACCCTGACCGAGCAAAGCATGGACGAACCTTACGCCGTTTACGGCCTGATTGCCGAAGACATCGCCCTGGCTCCTGACGGTCTTTCCGTTACCTTCAAAATCAACCCTAAAGCCAAATTCCACAACGGCGACCCCGTTTTGGCCAAAGACGTTGCCGCTTCATTTAACATCCTGACCAAAGACAAAGCCGCCGCCCCCATGTACCACTTCTACTGGAGCGACGTGGCCAAAGTAGAAACGCCCAGCGATCGCACCGTCGTGTTCCGCTTCAAACAGCGCAACTCAGAATTACACATGATTCTCGGCAGCCTGCCCGTCTTCTCGCATAAAAGTTATCCCAAAGGCCTGGCCGCCGCTCCCAACAGCCTGCCCATCGGTTCCGGCCCCTACCGTTTTGCTAAAGCCGAAAACGGCCGCATCAGCGAGTTTGTCCGCGACAAAAACTACTGGGCGCAAAATCTGCCCGTGCGCAAAGGCCGCTACAACTACGACCACATCCGCATCAAATACGTCAAAGACGAAGTTGTCCGCATCGAAGGACTGAAAGGCGGCCAATATGACTTCGTACAAGAAAACGTCGCCCGCAACTGGGCGCGCGCTTACTCCGACGAAGTCCTCAAAAAACGCAATCTGTCCAAACACGAATGGGTACAAAACAGCACAGCCGGCATGCAAGGCTTCGTCATCAATATGCGCCACAAGCCACTGGACAATATTTACGTCCGCCGCGCCTTGATTGAAAGCTTCGACTACGAAAGCGTCAACAGCCGCATCTTCTACGGCGCATACCGCCGCACCGACAGCTTCTTCACCAACAGCACCATGGCCGCAACCGGCAAGCCTGACAGCGCGGAAACCGCATTGCTCAAATCATTGGGCACCAAGCTGCCCGACGGCGTATTGGATCAAGACGTCCCTATGCCGCCGGTTACCGACCCCAAACTGGGCGTGCGCCCGAACCTGCTCAAAGCACGCGCACTGCTTGAAAAAGGCGGCTATCAATACAAAAACGGCAAAGCAGTCGACAAACAAGGCAAACCGCTGACCTTTGAATTCCTCGCCCCAAGCAAAAACTACGAACGCATTACCGCCAAATGGCAGCGCGACCTCGCCAAAATCGGCATTACCATGAACGTGCGCACCGCCGATTCCGCCGTGTACCAAAAACGCATGAACGACTTCGATTTTGACGTGACCACCGGCTACTACGGCAACAGCGAAAGCCCCGGCAACGAGCAATACGACTACTTCAGCTGCGCCGCCGCCAAAACCGAAGGCAGCCGCAATCTATCCGGCGTCTGTCATCCCGCGGTTGAAAAACTGCTGACCCATTTCAACAGCTTTACCAACCGCCAAGAGCTGCAAACCACCTCGCGCGCGCTCGACCGACTGATACGCCACCAATACACCATCGTTCCAAACTGGTTCGCCGACCGCTACCGCGTCGTGTACCGTAACGATGTCGGCATTCCGTCCAAGCTGCCGAAATACTACGACCCCATTACCTTCGCCATGACCGCAGGCTGGAAGAAAAAGTAGTCGCATTTCGACAACACGTCCAAGCGTCTGACAAGCCTTGGCGTGTAGCACTCAGCATAGAATCATAAAACCTTGTTGTTTGTTTAAAAACAATCAATTGACTGATTCCAAACAAACATAAAAGAAAAAACAACTTAAAGCCAAATCAAAGGCCGTCTGAAACATCCGTCAGCAAAATCATCTGCAACGGAACATTTCAGACGGCCTTTTCGTCTCTTTCCAATCCATTTTCGCAACCGAAGCAAAATATCGAAAATGAACAAAAAAATTGCAAAACAATGCCCTCAAATTTTACAAAACCGTGTACACTGCAAGGTAAGAGTTTGAATTATAAGGTTAATCTTAATAAAAACTACAATCATCCAAATTTAACCCAAATCAAGCATTCATATAACAGACAATAAGGAACAATAATATGGAAATCAAGCGTCTCTCTACCATTCTCAAACTGATTGCCAATCCCGAACGCATGGCCATTCTTTTTCTGCTGCTTGACGGCGACCGCAGCATTTCCGAACTGGCACAAGCGCTCGACTCCTCCCCGACCGGCATCGCCAACCACCTCGCACGCCTGCGCACCGAAGGCATCATCGATTTCACGCGCTACCACCGCATCATCGAATACCGCATCATCTCCGAAGAAGCCACCACCATCCTCAATACCCTGCGCACGCTCAAAGACCAAGCCGAATAAACAAATTATTCCACATCACAACATCAAGGCCGTCTGAAACATCAGCTTTCAGACGGCCTGCCACTTTCAGCCCATATCGAAAAATAAACCAATCCGCTATACAATACCGCCCATGCCCACAGGCGCAATCCGCCACCTTCCCACCCAACAGCACACACGGAAACATCATGAAAATCGCCACTTGGAACGTCAATTCCCTCAACGTCCGCCTGCCCCAAGTACAAAACTGGCTGGCCGACCACCAAGCTGACATACTCGCCTTACAAGAACTCAAACTCGACCAAGACAAATTCCCGGCCGCCGCCCTGCAAATGATGGGCTGGCACTGCGTCTGGAGCGGCCAAAAAACCTATAACGGCGTCGCCATCATCAGCCGCCACGAACCGCAAGACGTACATTGCGGCCTTCCCGACGACCCGCAACGCCGCGTCATCGCCGCCACCATCAACGGCGTACGCGTCATCAACGTCTATTGCGTCAACGGCGAAGCACTGGACAGCCCAAAATTCCAATACAAAGAACAATGGTTTGCCGCACTGACCGAGTTCGTCCGCGCAGAAATGGCCGTTCACCCCAAACTCGTTCTGCTCGGCGACTTCAACATCGCCCCGGCCGATGCCGACTGCTACGACCCCGAAAAATGGCACGAAAAAATCCATTGCTCCTCCATCGAAAGACAATGGTTTAAAGCCCTGCTCGACCTCGGCCTGACCGACAGCCTCCGCAAAATCCACCCCGAAGGCGCGTTCTACACATGGTTCGACTACCGCGGCGCCATGTTCCAACGCAAACTCGGCCTGCGTATCGACCATATCCTCAGCAGCCCCGAACTCGCCGCCACCCTTACCGACGTCACCGTCGACCTAGAAACCCGCGCCCAAGAACGCCCCAGCGACCATGCGCCGGTTATTGCCGAGTTTGACTGTTAGGTTTTGAGTAAATAAACAATAAGGCCGTCTGAAAACTTTAAATGGTTTTCAGACGGCCTTATTGTTTGGCGTAGCCACTCAAGCATGGTTAGCAGAAATACATGGCTAATGAGTACCCACTTTACCTCACTGTGTTTTACTTATGCCACCATTTAAAGCGTATCTTCTCCCTCACTTTCCACGCAACGGATGATCCAATCTTCAAACTGTCGCCATTGGGCCTCTTCGGCATAGGTGGCGGGATTGGCAGCATCGTGGATAAAAATATCGAAGTTAGGTTCGGTACGGGAAAGGTCGAAGCCGAACCAATCTCCCATGCTGTGATGCGCTCCGATGATAAAGATTTCGCCTATGTCGGGGTGTTCGTCAGGCGGCAGGTCGTCAAGTTCTTCGCGCAATAGTTGTTGGTAATAGAGATTTTGTTCTTGCAGTTGGACGAGATTGTAGATTTCTATTTTGGGCGTTTGCGATACGGTTTGATCGATCATGCTGGTGTACCACGAATAGAAAAAATCCCCCGTGCCACATTGCTGTAAAAATAAATAATAGCTTTCAGGCAGCTTGTTCTGCGTATATCCGCGTATCGCCTGCAATTCATCAGTTGAAAGGGGATGTACATTAAAATTCAGATGATTGGCGTGAGATGCTTGGCTGTTTGCGAGCCAATATTGAAGTTGTTGCAGGGCTTGCGGATAGGTCATGATGGTCGGATTCTTTTTTTAAATGGATTATCGTTGAGCTTTGAATCAACTGGCGGGAATCAGCCTATGCGTTATTATATTCGTTGCCTGAAATGAAACAAAGGTCGTTTGAAAACGGATTCACGGTTTTCAGACGACCTTTGCACTAAGAGTTTTTCAGACGACGTTTGAGGTCGTCTGAAAGTTTGAAACAATGGTTTGAACGGCAAAGAACGCGTGCGTGCGTACCGCACATACCCTACACCTCGGTTTTAAAGTTTGTGCCATCCGCAGATAATGTGTGGCGTAGCCACGCACGCGGTTGGTGGAGATGCAGGCTACGGCTTGCTACGCTCGCTATTGGGAATAATGTTTATAAAATGTAGCTTCAATTCGAACCCTATCTAAATAGGCGTAATCTAATTTACTCCAAATATACTCCTGAAAAGCTAAGATGTTTAAGCAAAGATCCATATATGATATAAATAAATTTTCTTCAAAATTTACATCAATTTGATGTAGCTGATCATATTCAGCTTGAGGATACTCCCTTAATCCTTTCCACCTCCTACTTAAGTAATATCTTTTACATCTTTCATCATATTCAACATGAGGGTTTTGCATAAAAACTTTAACTAGATTTTTAATGCTAATAGCTATATTATTAAAAATATTATTAAATCCTATATGTGTTTCTGTAGGAAAATTAGTTCTTTCTATGCAGCGTGCAACTTCCTCAAATTTATCTTTAACTGAATCAGATATGAAATGTTCTGTGCCAATCATTTGATTAATATTCGACCACTGTTCTAAAAATAAGTTGTTTGTTATCCATCCAATCTTATCAAGATAAAAGTTTAATTCATCATTCCTAATCCTATTTGTTTCAAGCCTCCTTTTATATTCTTCCATTTCTTTCTTTGTTATATTCCCCTTATGAAATTCCCGATGATGATTACAACATAACAAAATTATATTCTCTAAAGTGTTATTTTCTCTATCTTCATCTATATGATGAAATTCTAGTGGAGAATTTGCTCCACAAATTGAACAACAATGCCCAGCTTCTATCCGAATTTGCATTTTAATTTTTTCGGGAATTGATTTTCTTTGTGTGCTGTACCTTTTAGCATTCATTTTATTTCCTTAATAAAAAGTAATTACTCACTTCCAAACAACAACCCTTCCTTAATCCCCCGAATTCTATCCCTTAACACCGCCGCCTCTTCAAACTGCAAATCCCTAGCTGCCTGCTGCATGGCTTTTTCCAGTTTAGCGATTTCTTTAATCGCGTCTTCTTCGTTGTGGATTTTGCCGACTTTAACCTTGTTTTTGCCTTGTCTACGGCCTTTGCCGCTGTCTTCTTCGTGGTACACGCCGTCGATGATGTCTTTGACCTGTTTTTTAATCTGCTGCGGTGTGATGCCGTGTTCTTCGTTGAATTTAATCTGTTTTTCGCGGCGGCGTTCGGTTTCGTCGATGGCGGCTTTCATGGAGTCGGTGATTTTGTCGGCGTACAGGATGGCGACACCGTTCACGTTGCGCGCGGCGCGGCCTATGGTTTGAATCAGGCTGCGGTGTGAGCGCAGGAAGCCTTCTTTGTCGGCGTCGAGGATGGCGACGAGGGAGACTTCGGGGATGTCCAAGCCTTCACGCAAGAGGTTGATGCCGACCAGTACGTCAAACAGTCCGAGCCGTAAATCTCTAATGATTTCAACGCGCTCTACGGTGTCGATGTCGCTGTGCAGGTAGCGCACTTTGATGCCGAGTTCGCTGTAATAGTCGGTGAGTTGCTCCGCCATGCGTTTGGTGAGGGTGGTAACGAGTACGCGTTCGCCTTTTTGGATGCGGTCGTTGATTTCGCTCATTAAGTCGTCGACTTGGGTGGAGACGGGGCGGATGATGATTTGAGGATCGACCAGCCCTGTGGGGCGGACGACTTGTTCGACCACTTGTCCGGCGTGTTCTTCTTCATATTTGGCGGGGGTGGCGGAAACGAAGACGGTTTGCGGCATGACTTTTTCAAATTCGTGGAATTTGAGCGGGCGGTTGTCGCGGGCGGAAGGCAGGCGGAAGCCGTAGTCGACGAGGTTTTGTTTACGCGATGCGTCGCCTTTGTACATACCGCCGATTTGGGTAACGGTAACGTGGCTTTCGTCGATGAACATGATGGCGTTGTCGGGCAGGTAGTCCATCAGCGTGGGCGGCGGTTCGCCTTCTTTTTTGCCGGAGAAGTGGCGGGAGTAGTTTTCGATGCCTTTGCAGAAGCCCATTTCGTAGAGCATTTCGAGGTCGAAGCGAGTGCGCTGTTCGATGCGTTGTTGTTCGACGGGGCGTTGTTCACGGGCGAAAAATTCAATGCGTTCGCGCAGCTCTTCTTTGATGGACTCGCAGGCACGCAATACGGTGTCACGCGGGGTAACGTAGTGGCTGGACGGGAAGACGGTGTAGCGGCCGACGCGTTGGTGCAGGCTGCCTGAAAGCGGGTCGAACATATCGAGGCGGTCGATTTCGTCGTCAAACAGGCTGATGCGCAAGGCGTTTTCGGAGCTTTCGGCGGGGTACACGTCAATCACGTCGCCGCGCACGCGGAAGCTGCCACGTTTGAAGTCCAAATCGCCGCGTTCGTATTGCATGGAAACGAGCGTAGCGATGATGTCGCGCTGCTCGATGGTGTCGCCTTCTTTGACGGATAACACCATTTGTTGATATTCGGTCGGGTCGCCGATACCATAAATGGCGGACACGGTGGCGACGATAATCACGTCGTCGCGCGTCATCAGGTTTTTGGTGGCGGAAAGGCGCATCTGCTCAATGTGTTCATTGATCGCGCTGTCTTTTTCGATGAACAAGTCGCGGCTGGGCACATAGGCTTCAGGTTGATAATAGTCGTAGTAAGAGACGAAATATTCCACCGCGTTTTCGGGGAAAAATTCGCGCATTTCGGCGTAAAGTTGGGCGGCAAGGGTTTTGTTGTGCGCCATGATGATGGCGGGACGGCCGCTTTGAGCGATGACGTTCGCCATGGTATAGGTTTTGCCCGAACCAGTTACGCCGAGCAGGGTTTGATAGGCAAGGCCGTCTGAAAGCCCCTCAAGCAGGCCAGAAATGGCGGTGGGCTGATCGCCGGCTGGAGGAAATGGCTGATGGAGTTTAAACGGAGAATTGGGGTATTGGATGACTTCCATAAGACTGCCTGTTTTATGTTCAGGTAAAGAGAAGATTATAACAAAGGGCCGTCTGAAAATTGATAGTGTACCAATCTGATAAGACTAAATATTTCATCTCCTTCCTTAGCTAACTGAGGTTGGTTGTGTTAGCCAGAACAATACTTGAATGCTGGGCTGGGTCAGTTGGAGTGAATAACCCATCTTCATTCACCAAAGGACGTGCCTGAACACGTCCTTTTTCTTTTGCCCTTTTTTCTTTTATCCCTTCAGACGACCACCCTATGCGCCAAATGGTTTACACTCCGCATCATTACCCCTAAATATCTCCTCACCGTCCGTACAGCTTCCCTTACCCTTCATCTTCCCGCACACCACCGCCGTCAACGACTCGTTCAAACGTAATACCCTAGGCTCTGCCTCCCTGTCCAGCGCCACCGCCTTCAAAGTAAACTTCCCTTCCAGGATCCCCTTAGCCTGACCATTCATCCGAATGCAGAAACCGCCCGCCTCCTTCACCGGCAGCTCCGGCCACTTCGTCGACGTCAGCTTAAAGCTGCCCTTTTTTGTGTAGAACTGCTCCATAAAGCGCGCATTTTCCAGCAGCGCGGCATGAGCCGCACGCAGGTTGGCCGAGCGGACCGATTCCCGATAGGCCGTAAAGGCCGCCGTCGCCAATATCGAAACCAACAGCAGCACCACCAACAGCTGTACCAATGAGTAGCCCCTCTGCACAGTTGCCCCATTCCGTTTTCCGTCAAATGCTTTTAAGTACATATCTTTCTTCCCTTTATCTTTTATATCTCTATCCAACAAGAGGCGCCCTATCCGTTTATCCCTTCCCCCAATGTAAAGTCTCCACTGGTTCAAGTTTTATTCCCACCCCCAAACAAAGCCGCCCGTCAACCCGAACCGGCAAACGGTTCGGCATCGGGGCGGCGTATACGGCAGTTAACCGTCAGACTTATTTTTTCACGGCAGGCTGTGCAGCCTTAGGCGCGGCAGAAGAAACCGTCGCCTCCGCCTTTAACTTGTTCAGCACCGCATCACCGATGCCCTTCACGTTTTTCAGCTCCTCCACCGATTTGAACGCACCGTTCTTCTGACGGTATTCCACAATCGATTTCGCCTTAGCCGGACCGATACCCGGCAATGCCTCCAGTTCGGCAGAAGACGCGGTATTGATGTTCACGGCAGCGAAAGAGAATGCTGCACAGACGGTGGCAAATGCACCAAATAAAAATTTCTTCATCAGATTTTTCCCATAACGTATTTGATTGAACCAGTCATGCTGTTTACAGAATGGTTCTACTCCACTCTGTAAACACTGTCACATATACGGATAGGGCAACAGCCCATACCTATATAAATGCTTACGACATATTAACGCAAATATCGTTTGATTTCAAATATTTCAAACGGTTAACCGTAACTTTTGGTACTTTTGTACAAGAATAACAACAGGGTAAATATTTCCGATTCCAATACCAAGATGCACGAATACTCCATAAACACCGGCACATCACTATCCCAATGTTTGATCCCAACACCTGTTATCCCAATTCTGCCGCTAAACCAACAGAAACAACAGGCATGTAAAAAGCCCCCGACATCAGTCGGGGGCTTCGGAATGGGTGTTTGGCGGTGACCTACTTTCACATGGAAGAACCACACTATCATCGGCGCTGAGTCGTTTCACGGTCCTGTTCGGGATGGGAAGGCGTGGGACCAACTCGCTATGGCCGCCAAACTTAAACTGTTACAAATCGGTAAAGCCTTAATCAATATTTGGTGATGACTGAATCAGTCAGTAAGCTTTTATCTTTTGAAGTTCTTCAAATGATAGAGTCAAGCCTCACGAGCAATTAGTATGGGTTAGCTTCACGCGTTACCGCGCTTCCACACCCCACCTATCAACGTCCTGGTCTCGAACGACTCTTTAGTGTGGTTAAACCACAAGGGA
>NZ_JBQCTZ010000037.1:0-25303 GCF_051963715.1 Neisseria sp. P0001.S005
AAGGCCGTCTGAAAACCAAATGCATAGCTGCATCATTTTCAGACGGCCTTATTCATGCCTGAACAACCCGACGCTTAGCGCCAGTAACGCCACCAAGGCATATCGTCAGATCGCCATTCGTGTTGCAAGAACGGGCTTTGCGGGAAGTTGGTTTCCAAAACACGGCGTGTATCAGCAGCCAGTTGCGGCTTGTCCAGTTTTTTGTACGCCAATTCCATCATCGCCAAAGCTTCTTCGACGTAACGGGTATTTTGGTAACGGCTGACGATTTTTTGCGCACGGTTGGCCGCTGCGACATAAGCACCGCGTTTCATGTAATAACGTGCCACAGATATCTCGTTACCACCCAAAGCGTCCACCAGCTTGGCCATACGCTCGGTTGCATCGGCAGCGTATTTGCTGTTTGGGTAACGTTGCACCAGCTCGGCAAATGCCTGATAAGCATCGCGGTTGGCTTTCGGGTCGCGGTCGGACCAGTCTTGAGAAGCCAGCTTGTTCAAGAAAGACTGGTCTTCGTTAAAAAGCACCAAACCTTTCAAGTACAGCGCGTAGTCCATATTCGGATGTTGCGGATGATGGCGTTGGAAGCGCGCAATGGCAGCCAAGGCTTTTTCTGGCTCATCGTCTTTATAATAGGCATACGCCGTATCCAACTGGGACTGCTGGGCATAGCGGCCGTTTGGAAAACGGGATTCTAAAATTTCGTATAACTTGACAGCTCGCGTATAATTGTTGCTGTTCAACTCGTCTTGCGCTTCGGCATAAAGCTTTTCCACACTCCAATCTTGAGTAATTTGGGCGTCTTTATCGATTGTGCCTTTATTTGCGCAGGCACTCAGTGCCAAACCTAAAGAAACTACTAAAAGAATTTTTTTCATGCAGAATACTTCCTTTGATAACGAAGCCGATTATAGCGATGATTTAGACTTTCCGTCATCCCCTGAAACAGAAAGTTGTGTTAATTTGACCGTTCCGCTCGAAATGGCGGGCGGAAGGCTGGATGCCGTATTGGCCAAACTCATGCCCGACTACTCGCGCAGCCGCCTGAGTTCGTGGATTAAAGAGGGTGCAGTCATTGTAAACGATAAGCCCGCGCAACCCAAAGATAAAATGATAGGCGGTGAATTGATTGCCGTTACGGTACGTCCGAGCGAAGAAAACCTCGCGTTCACGCCCGAGCCTATGGATTTGGACATTATTTATGAAGACGATACCGTTATCGTCATCAACAAACCGGCCGGATTGGTCGTTCATCCTGCCGCAGGCAACTGGAGCGGCACCCTGCTCAATGGCCTGTTGGCGCACTGTCCCGAATTAAGCCAAGTGCCGCGTGCGGGCATCGTACACCGTTTGGACAAAGAAACCAGCGGCCTGATGGTAATCGCCAAGACCCTGCCGGCGCAAAACTCACTGGTTCAACAGCTGCAAGAGCGCACAGTCAAACGCATTTACCGCGCAGTCGCCAACGGCATCGTTCCTTTTGACGGCAAAATCGAAACCCAAATCGGCCGCGATCCGCACAACCGCCTGAAAATGGCAGTCGTCAAATTCGGCGGCAAACCTGCCATTACCCACGTCAAAGTGTTGGAACGTTATCTGACGCACAGCTACATCGAATGCTCGCTCGAAACCGGCCGCACGCACCAAATCCGCGTTCATATGCGCGAAGCCAACCATCCGCTGGCCGCCGACCCTGTTTACGGCAACCTGCGCCATCCATGCAGCGACGCAGTTAAAGAAGCCATCAAAGCCCTCGGCGCACGCCAAGCCCTGCACGCCTACCGCTTGAGCTTTGTACACCCGAAAACCGGCGAAACCGTTTCCTTTGAAGCGCCTATGCCTGACGATATGTACCACCTGCTCTCCGTCCTGCGTCTGGAGGCCGGTTTGGATTCGTCCCTGAGCAACGAGGAAGAATGGCAAGAAAAATTCGGCATGGACGATGACGACGATTGGAATGAAGACGACTACGATGTTGAAGTCGTTTATGTAAGGGATTAAACCCATATTTTCAGACGGCCTTTTGTGTAAAGAGTAAATAAATTTTCAAACAAAATATTTTAAAAAATTCTAATAATTACATAGTCAAATAATATGAATATAGAAATGTTTAATTTGTTATTTTCCAAATTAATGATAGAAAATTTGGGAACAATAGAAGATGGGTTGAAAACAAATGATGAAATCGGTGCAGTTCTCAGAATCCATTTAATCTGCGAGCAGTTTTTGGAACTCTATATATGTAGCATTTGCAACCAAGAAAAAATGTTTTGGTTTCAAGAGAAAAAAGATAAGGAAGAACAGAAAATCACAATCAGTTTCGATCATAAACTAAAAATGGCTAAGTCTTTAGGGCTACCAGATTGGGGATATAAAATTTTTACAAATGTAAATACAATTAGAAACCGCCTCGCCCACCGAGTTGGACAACAAATAGACCAAGGAAAATTCGAAAGCATTCAGAATACCGTCAAATCAGATATTGAACCTCTTCAGATTTTCAATGTTCCATTAGAGCAAGTTGGCATTGCAACGTACTCTGAAACAGGGAAAATGTCATCTAAACTGAATTGGGATGAATGTTCCACACCCCATCAAAAATTACTTATGTATATTTATTACACTTTAATATCTCTAACAGGGTATTTAAATCTCCCTAAAAGCCCAACCACCCCATGAAAACCATCACAGAAACCCTAAACCTCGCCCCGCAAGGCAAGAATTTTTTGACTGCCGACTGGCCTGCCCCTGCCAATGTTAAAACGCTTATTACCACGCGCAACGGCGGTGTCAGCGAAGGCGTATATCGCAGCCTGAATGTCGGCTCACACGTCGGCGACAATCTGGAAGCCGTGCTCCGCAACCGAGAAATCGTACAGGAACAAGTCGGCCTGCCCATTGCCTACTTCAATCAAATCCACAGCACCATTGTTGTAAATGCCGCCGAAGCGTTAGGGAATACACCCGACGCCGATGCCTCGGTGGATACAACGGGAACAGTCGCTTGCGCTTCGATGACTGCCGATTGCCTGCCTGTCTTGTTTTGCGACAAAGCAGGGACAGTCGTTGCGGCGGCTCATGCAGGTTGGCGCGGTT
Source organism: Neisseria sp. P0001.S005 (assembly GCF_051963715.1). Taxonomy (NCBI): domain Bacteria; kingdom Pseudomonadati; phylum Pseudomonadota; class Betaproteobacteria; order Neisseriales; family Neisseriaceae; genus Neisseria; species Neisseria sp. P0001.S005. The sequence goes on from NZ_JBQCTZ010000037.1 coordinate 3,097, forward strand.
TGGCCGGTGGCGTTTTGCAAAACACTATTGCGGCAATGAATGTCGAGCCGTTGGAAATCATGGCCTATCTCGCCCCTGCCATCGGCCCTGATGCGTTTGAGGTGGGGCAAGATGTATTTGATGCGTTTTGCACACCCATGCCGGAAGCTGCCGATGCGTTTAAAGACATCGGCGGCGGTAAATACCTTGCCGACATTTACGCTTTGGCGCGCATGGTTCTGCACCGCGAGGGCGTGAACATGATTTATGGCGGCACCCATTGCACTGTCTTGGAACGCGATACTTTCTTCTCCTACCGCCGCGACGGACAAACCGGCCGCATGGTCAGCCTGATTTGGTTGGAAAAATAAGATTTGCGCCATCAAAGACAAGGCCGTCTGAAAGACTTTCCGTTTACGGTTTCAGACGGCCTAAACATTATTCGTTATAATCCGACGATACCGTAACCGGTTTCAACGAAGGAATATCCAATGAAAAAAATCCTATTGCCTGCACTCGCCCTAGTGCTTGCCTCTTGCGGTTTCCACCTGAAAGGCACAGGCGTGACTTCGCAGCCGCTGCCTTATCAAAACTGGCATGTAGAAGGCGGAGCCGTCATGCAAAAAGCGCTGGAAAATGCCTTACGCCGTGCCGATGGGCATCTGGTTAGCGAAGCCGAATCACAAATCACCCTGCGCGTTATCGACTTTCAAAAACGCCGCGATATCTACACCATCACCCGCGCCGCCGCAATCAACGAATATCTGCTGGCCATGACCGTCAAAGCCCAAGCCTTCCGCAACGGCGAACCGGTTGGCGAACCGCTGGAAGTTAAGGTTCACCGCACCATGGACTACGCCGACAGCGAAGTTTTGGGTAAACAGGAAGAGGAAGAAACCATTTGGTCTGAAATGCGCATCGATGCCGCAGATCAAATCGTCCGCCGCCTGACTTTCCTGAAGGCACAATAATGGCTGCCGCGCCCATTGAGAGCCTGCACCCCGATACCCCGCTCAAACCGTTGTACATTATTCACGGCGAAGAGGATTTGTTGCGCATCGAGGCTTTGGATACGCTGCGCGCAGCCGCAAAAAAACAAGGCTATCTCAACCGCGAAGTCTATACCGCCGAAAACAATTTTGACTGGAACGAGCTGTTGCAAAGTGCCGGCAGCGCAGGTTTGTTTGCCGATTTGAAACTGCTGGAAATCCACATTCCCAACGGCAAACCCGGCAAAAACGGAGGCGATGCCCTGCAAACCTTCGCCGAACGCCTGCCAGAAGATACGGTTACGCTCATCCTCCTGCCCAAGCTTGAAAAAGCGCAGATCCAGTCCAAATGGTTTTCCGCATTGGCAGGCAAAGGCATCGTCTTAGAAGCCAAAGCCGTTGCGCCACATGCTTTGCCGCAATGGATACAGGGCCGTCTGAAACAGCAGGGTTTGGATATCGAACCTGAAGCACTCGCCCTTTTTGCCGAGCGCGTCGAAGGCAATCTTTTGGCTGCCCGTCAGGAAATCGAAAAGCTCGCCCTGCTCCATCCCCAAGGCCATTTAATCAATATTGCCGACGCAGAGGCCGCAGTTGCCACCGTAGCCCGCTTCGACGTATTCCAACTGGCAGGCGCATGGATGAAAGGCGATGCCCTGCGCGTTTCCCGTTTGCTGGACGGTTTGGAAGAAGAAGGCGAAGAGCCGGTTTTGCTGTTGTGGGCGGTTGCCGAAGACATCCGTACCCTAATCCGCTTGACTGCCGCACTCAAGCAGGGACAAAACATCCAAAGCCTGCGCAACAGCCTGCGCTTATGGGGCGACAAGCAGACCCTTGCACCGATGGCGGCCAAACGCATTTCCATCAACCGCCTGCTCGATGCGCTCAAAACCTGCGCCAAAATCGACCGCATCATCAAAGGTGCGGAAGAAGGCGATGCATGGACCAAGTTCAAACAACTCGTCACTTCGCTGGCCGCTTGAAACCGTTGCCGCGCGTCAAGAAACTTGCACGCAATACGCCCCAAAAACAGAAAATACTGTAAAATAGCGTAAACTCAAATTCAGGCCGTCTGAACCTCGCATTTCAGACGGCCTCTTCCAGCAAAAAAACAAGGAAACACCACCCATATGGATAATAAAACCAAACTTCGCATCGGCGGTCTGGCCCTGCTGACCACTGCCGTATTAAGCCTCATCATCGTTCTGATCGTCGATTCATGGCCGCTGGCCATCCTGTTGGCCGTCATCATCGTAGCCGCTGCCGCAGGCGGTTTCGTTTGGACTTCACGCCGTCAGCAACGCCAATTCCTCGAGCGCCTGAAAAAATTCGACATTGATCCGGAAAAAGGCCGTATCAACGAAGCCAACCTGCGTCGTATGTACCACAGCGGCGGACAACATCAAAAAGACGCGATTACCTTGGTTTGCCTGTCGCAAAAATGTTCCGTTGACGAAGCGCACGCCATCTTCAAAAAACGTCCGACCCGTCAGGAAATGAACCAAATGGCTGCCCAACAGGCACGCGGTCAAAAACGTCCACATCGCTAATCCCGACAGTAACAGGCCGTCTGAACATCCCACTCCGTTTCAGACGGCCTGTTTTTATTTCCATCAAACCCATTTCCGTTTCCATCGCATTATGACCCGTCTTCCTACCGCCCCTCTCAAACGCCGCCTCGCCGCACTGGTTTACGAACTTCTGCTGACCGGCGCCGTTACCAGCATTGCCGCCCTTGCAGCCGGTATTATCGCCATCTTTCTCAATCCCGTTTCCACGCGCCTGTCCATGCTGACAACCTGTCTGATTCTGTTCTACGCATGGTGGCTCTACTTCCGCGCCAACTGGCACAAAAAAGGCCAAACCCTCGCCATGCAGACATGGAAAATCGGTTTGGCCGATAAAAACGATACCCAGCCGCCCCTACCGCAGCTGCGCCTGCGCTTTATTTGGGCAAGCATTTTTATTGTCTTCATTCCCCTATTTGCCTACGCCGGATTGCGTCATCTGCTCAATATACCACCCAAAGGCGCATTCGGCGCCGCGCTCATTTGGCTCATCCTGCCATGGGGCTTTGCCCTGTTCCATCCCGACCGTCAGTTCCTCTACGACTTCTTGGCCGGAACAAGACTGGTGGATTTGAGTCAGAAGAAAACAAACGAATAAAATCCAAAAGCGGCTCAAGCTCTAAATGAAATAAAGGCCGTCTGAAACTCAAGATAAGTTTCAGACGGCCTTTAATCATAACATCAAGCAATGATTATTCTTGCCAACGTTTGAACACCAGCGAAGTATTGACGCCGCCAAAAGCAAAGTTATTGCTGACCACATAATTGGTTTGAATCTCGCGTCCGCCAGTTTGGATGTAATCCACCTTGCCGCAACGCGAATCGATGTTTTCCAAATTAACAGTCGGCGCAAACCAGCCGCTGTTCATCATTTCGATGGTAAACCAGGCTTCCAACGCGCCGCACGCGCCGAGTGTATGGCCGAGATAGCTTTTTTGCGAACTCATCGGCACAAAACCAAACACCGCCTCAGTAGCCAATGTTTCGGCAATATCGCCTTTTTCGGTCGCCGTACCGTGGCCGCTGACATAGCCGACTATATCAGGCGTAATACCGGCGTCTTTCAGCGCAAGCTCCATACATTTTTGCATGGTTTCTTTTTGCGGCTGGGTAACGTGGCTGCCGTCGCTGTTGGCACCATAGCCGACAAGCTCAGCATAGATTTTTGCACCGCGCCGTTTGGCGTGTTCCAATTCTTCCAACACAAAAATCCCTGCGCCTTCGCCGATGACCAAGCCGTCTCGAGCGTTGTCGTAAGGGCGCGGCGTCAGCTCAGGTTCGCCGTTGCGGCGGCTGGCGGCATAAAGTGAATCGAAAACATACACTTCAGACGGACAAAACTCTTCGCCTCCGCCAGCCAGCATCATATCAATCAGGCCGTATTTAATCGCTTCGTAAGCATAACCAATGCCCTGGCTGCCGGAAGAACACGCGCTCGAAGTCGGGATAATGCGGCCTTTCAAACCGAAGAAAATGCCGATATTGGCGGCAGTCGTATGCGGCATCATGCGCACATAAGTATTGGCGTTGAAATTGCGCGATGTGCCTGTTATCAAAAGTTCGCCCATATCGCCAATGTCTTTGGTGCTGCCGACAGACGAACCGCACGCCACACCCATACGGCCGTCGGTAATGCTTTCATCGCCCAGCAAGCCCGCATCCGTCAAGGCTTGTTCTGCCGCATCGACACACAAATGAGATACGCGCCCCATGCTTCTAAGCTGCTTGCGCGTCCAATGTTCGGGAGGAGAATAGCCTTCAATCGGCGCGCCCAGTTGCGCTTCCAATTCGGGGAAACGTTCGCGCCAATCCATGTATTTGACGGCATTTTTTTCGGCTTTAAAGGCCGTCTGAATACTTTGCCAATCACGGCCGAAAGCGGTAATACCGCCGATACCTGTTACAACGACTCTTCTAGTATTCAACACAAACCTCCGTTCACAGCAATCACTTGACGCGTAATGTACGCCGCTTTTTCATCCATCAGGAAGCGCACCGCATGCGCCACTTCCTCGGGCAATCCCATGCGCGCGGCAGGGACGGCCTTTAAAATTTCTTCGACAGGTACGTTTTCATCAATAATATCGGTATCGATAAGGCCTGGCGCCACGCAGTTGACGGTAATTTTACGTTTTGCCAACTCAACCGCCAAGGCTTTTGCCGCGCCGATCAGTCCCGCTTTGGATGCACTGTAATTGACCTGACCGCGGTTGCCCGTCAAACCGGATACCGACGCCATGCACACAATCCGTCCAGCTTTGCGGCGGCGGATCATCGGCATGGTTAAAGGGTGCAACACATTATAAAAACCGTCCAAATTGGTACGCAGCACCAAGTCCCAATCATCATCAGTAAACGCAGGAAACGCATTGTCGCGCGTCAGGCCGGCATTCAGCACCACGCCGTAATATGTACCGTTTGCCTCAATGTCGGCAGTCAGAATTTCACGACAGGCCTCGCGGTCGGACACGTCAAACTGCAACACGCGCGCATTTCTACCCAATGTACGGATTTCTTCCGCGACGGCTTCCGCTTCATCACGGCGGCTGCGGCAGTGGACGACAATATCAAAGCCGTCCTGTGCCAAACCAAGCGCGACGGCTTTGCCGATACCGCGATTAGACCCTGTAATTAAAATAGTTTCACTCATACGTTTTCTCACTATATCGACAGGCCGTCTGAATCTTTGTCTTTTCAGATGGCCTTGTAAACGGTTTAAATGATTTGACCGTCTTTCGGACTGTACACATTTAAAGAAGCTTTTGCCAGCAAACCGTCCGGCGGCAACAGATGCTTCACATCTTCTGGCGCATCCGTCCAGCGCAACTCGCAATCAAATACGCCCATACCGCCCAAATCCTGAATGGACACATGCGCCCTGACTTCCAGCTCAGTACCGACAGGCACGGAATCGGCAAACAAATCCAACTTGCGCGTTCCCAATAAAAAACCCAAACGGACAGGCTCTCCAGCCTTTAAAGCCTCAATGCCTGCAAACGCGCCTATGCCCTGCGCCATCAATTCCATATAAGCCATAGACGGCAACACACCATCCTGCAGCAAAATATGCTTGTCGCCAACCGGAGCACGGCAAACCGTGTAGTCATCGCCAAATTCTTTCACACAATCGATTAGCACCATATGTCCGCTGTGCGGAAGCAGCGAAGTCACATCATAAATCGGGGCACTCGGTATTGAAGGCATAAAATGTCATCCGGGAATAAATTACGTTACAATATGCATTATAACAGAGCCTAGCTTTTACTAACCCATTTCATTACAATGTATGAAAATGTAAAACATTGAAAGACATCATGCCTCAAAACGTTTGCCGTTTCAGCTTCAATATCGCCGCATGGCAGGCCTCCTCCAGCAAAATCAGTACGCCGGAGCAATGGCAGGACTGGGCGCAGGGAAAACTCGATACCGCATCCCTGCCGGAGTGCAAACCCGCGCTCTCCTTTTTGCCGCCTATGCAACGCCGCCGCTTGGGAAAAGCGGCACGCTTGGTTTGTGATGCCGCATGGAATCTGGCCGACCAATATCCTGAAAGTGTACCGGTTTACGTTTCGCACGACGGCGAAAGCAACCGCAGCTTTGAATTATGGCAAGAGCTTTTGAACACGCATACCGTCTCGCCGACCTCATTCGGTCTGTCCGTCCACAACGCAACGATTGGGCAATGGTCGATGTTGCGCAAAGACATGAGCGAGCATACCGCGTTGGCCGTTGCCGCCGACTCCTTTGAAACCGCGCTGACCGAGGCATTCGCGCTTTTGCAAGACGGCGCGCCGTCTGTTCTAGTAATTGTCGCCGATGATCCTTTGTCTGAAGACTATCCCGTCTTGGCTACCCGTGCGCCGTTTGCCTATGCATTGGCACTGGTCATCACAAAAGGCGAAGACTATACCTTAAGCTTGGAAAGCACATCCGCAAGGCCGTCTGAAAATCCTAACGATACAACAGTCGAGCCCTATTGGAGCAGCTTGGAGTGGATACGCTTCCTGCTTTCAGACGGCCGGCAACACACGCAACACTATATCGGTAGAAACTGGCACTGGCAGAAAAACGCATGAAGACTTTAGACTATTTCCGTCGCTTTTTTGCCACACTCTTCGGCTTTATTCTTTTCGGCGTTGCAGGCGTATTGTTCAAAATCGCACTTTTACCCTATACGCTCAAATCGACCAAAGGCGACATCAAACGTCAACTTGAAGCAAGGCGCATGATAGGCAAAGTTTGGCGTTTCTTCGTCGGCTACCTGCAATGGTCAGGCGTATTGAGCGTCCGCTTCAACGGCTTGGAAAAACTCGGCAGACCCGGCCAGCTCATTCTTGCCAACCATCCCTCGCTTTTGGATGTCGTCTTGCTGATCAGCCATTATTCGGAGCCGAACGTACTGGTTAAAAAAGACCTGTTGCACAACCCCAGCATGAAAAGCCAGATTATCGCTTCCGGCTACATCCCCAACGACGAAAGCATGGAAATGCTGGAAGAAATAGATGCCGTGTTCAAAAGCGGGCAAAGTCTGCTGATTTTCCCCGAAGGCACGCGCACAGGTTGGGACGGACAGGTTAAAATGCACCGCGGCGCCGTATCGCTCGGTTTGCGCAGCGCATCAGTCATCACGCCCGTGTGCATCAAGATGACGCCGCCCAATTTTAAAAAGGGGCAGCCGTGGTACAAAATCCCACCACAAAAAATTCATTATGAAATTACCGTCGGCGACGACATCCTACCGGAAGAATGGCTGGCAGAAAAACCTCTGCCCATCGCTGCACGCCGTTTAAACGAATACCTGCAAGACTATTTTACAAGGAAAACCACATGAGCAATTTAGAAAACCAAATCAAACAATTAATCATCGACAGCTTGGGCTTGGAAGACATTACCGTTGCCGACATCGGCAGCGAAGATCCGCTTTTCGGCGACGACGGCCTGGGCTTGGATTCGGTTGATGCATTGGAACTTGGTTTGGCCGTACAAAAAACCTTCGGCTTCCAGCTCGACGGTGAAAACGACAACCTGCGCGAAAACTTTGCCAACGTCAAAACTTTGGCCGAGTTCGTCAAGAGCCGCCAAGCATAAGGGAGAGACAAGATGACCGAACAAGAAGTACGTACCCTGCTGACCGATGCACTGGTTAACCTGTTTGAAATCGAACCGGAACGCATCAAACCCGAAACCAACCTCTACGAAGATTTGGAAATCGACAGCATCGACGCCATCGACCTTATCGACCACATCAAACGCGAAACCGGCCGCAAACTGCAAGCCGAAGACTTCCGCAATGTGCGTACCGTAGAAGACGTGGTTCAAGCGGTTTTGAAAGTACAACAAGATTCCTGATTCCGCTTTGAATCAGCATATTTTCAGACGGCCTTGTCAAACCGCAAGGCCGTCTGAAAATCAATCGCACCATGAAAATATTAGGAAAACTCCTGCTTACCCTCGCCAGCCTCGCCTATCCGCTCCTATGGTATTACGGCAGGGAAAACGGCGCGTTTTTCTGGCTTGCAGCGGCAATGTGTGTATTATGGCTGATACGTGCCGCCATGCCGCAAACCACAGCCCAACGCATTACGGCGATTATCCTCGCCACCTTTTTCGCTGCCGTACTGGTTTTCAGACGGCCCGACTCGATGTATTGGTATCCCGTTGCCGTCAATGCACTGATGCTTGCCGTTTTCGGCGGCAGCCTGTTTGCCAAACAAACCGTTATCGAACGCCTCGCCCGACTGCAACATCCCGACCTTCCCCCCGAAGGCGTGCGCCACACTAGGCGCGTTACGCAAATCTGGTGCGCGTTCTTTATCTTCAACGGTGCAACTGCCGCCATTTTGGCAGGCTTGCAATATTACGATTGGTGGGCAGCTTATACAGGCATCGTGTCGTATGTGTTAATGGGAATCTTATTTACTGGAGAGTGGATTTATCGGAAATTGGTTTTAAAAGTGTAGATCATATGAAAAGTATCATCTCTACTTTCCTTACTGAAATGATGATAAAAATTAATACCAATCACTAATTATCTTAATTTTGAAAATTGCTATATTTACTACACCATTATGGAAACCATGAAAGAATTACTATCTAATTTCTTAAAAGCACAAGAGGAAAAAATAAAAATTCCCACATTCATTACATTCTTAATTGCTCTCCTTGTATCTAAAATATGGATTTATTGGAAACCAATTAGTATTTTTCTACTTTCCACAAAAGAAATTGAAAGTAGAATTAAAGTAATAGATGTGGAAATTAGTTTAGTTGAAAAAAATTTCAGTATTTCTCCCTTTGGGCTCAGCATTTCTCCCTTTGGGCTCAGCATTTCTCCCTTTGGGTTAAGTATTTTATTTGCTTTTGTTATAACAATTATCTACGCAATCTTATTTCCGCTTATACAGCTTTTTGTTAATAAAATTCTTTCCTGGGTAAAAAAGAAAAATTTTAATATTAAAGCCGATATAGAAAGGGAAATTAGAAAAAGGAAAATAGAAATTGAAAAGGAGGAACGAAAAGTTAGAGATTTGCAAAATCAAAATGCTATCGATAGAAGTCTTAATGAGCAGTTACGAGACAAAGATGATCAAATAAATAATTTATTAGAAGAAATGAGCAGAATATCAAATAATAATAAAAATCAAATAAATAATATTAAAGAAATACATAGTAATGAAGTAGGAAATATTCATGCAGTCTATGAAAGTAAAATCGAAAATTTAAACAATGTGATAGCCGAATTAGAAGAGAAAATTTCATTTATACAGGCACAAGCACAAACTGATTATAACGAGACGATGCACAAACAAAATGAACAGCTTTACATCATCCGACAAGAAGCAAACTCTGAAAATGATAGACTACAGAATGAATATGATTCCCTAAAAAATGAATATGAAAAATTACGCTCTGAACTAGAGCAACTTAAATCTAAAAACTCTCCATAATTCAATTAATATATTCGATTAACACCCATGCACCTAACCCGAATCCTATCCCCAGACCTACCCCAACACGACCTTATCGCCGCCCATCCGAATTGGACGCGTGCTGATTTCAACCGTGCGGTTTTTCATCTGTCAGGCCGTCTGAAACAGGCAAACGTGCAAACGGCTGCGTTGTGGTTTGACGATGCCGCGCTGTTTGCCTGTGCCGTGTTGGCAGTGTGGCATTCTGGCGGAAAGGTTTTATTGTTGCCCAATTTGGCGCAAGACAATTTGGAGTGGGGGAAAACGGCAGAAGCGTTTTTAACGGATTCAACAGATAAAAAGCTGTCTTCAGACGGCCTGAATATCTGGCACTTGCCTGATGTATTGACTCAAACAGAATCGGAAGGGCTACACACCTATCCTGAAAACCATCTGATTCCCGACCATGCCGAAGCATGGCTGAAAACATCAGGCTCCAGCGGCGAAGCGCAGATTATTATGAAAACCGCCGCGCAAATGCAGGCCGAAGCCCTGACTTTGGCAAATACGCTGCCATTTGGACAACACGGTGAAACCGTGGTCGGCAGCGTGATTCCGCAACACCTTTACGGCTTCACTTTCCGCTTCGCACTCGCGCTGACAATGGGTTGGACTATGGAACGGCAGCAGGCGGTTTATCCGGAAAACCTGCTTTCCAGCACGGCCACACATGATAAAGTGGTTTGGATTGCCAGTCCGGCCGTACTCAACCGCTTGGGTGAAAACCGCAACTGGCAAAGTATCGGCCATAAAATTGCAGGCATTGTCTCGGCCGGTGGCGCATTGCCCGCAGCCACGGCGGATTTGCTGCAACAGGCTGCCGTCCGCCCGTTTGAAGTCTATGGCAGTACCGAAACCGGCGTGATTGCCTCACGTTGCGAACGCCAAGAATGGCAGCCTTTTAAAGGCGTGGAAATTGGGCAAAACGAAGAAGGCGCACTGTGGGCTTCTTCGCCTTGGTCGCCCGAGTGCCGTCAAACAGCCGATTTGATCGAGCCGCAAGATGACGGTTTTCTGTTACTCGGTCGCCAAGACCGCATTATTAAATTTGAGGACAAACGCGTGTCGCTGACCCAAATCGAGCACGAACTTTTACAACACCCTTGGATTGCGGATGCACACTGCGGCCGCCATCCGCAGTATCAACGCATTGCCATATGGGCAGCGTTGAACGCAGACGGTATCGCCGCCTTGCGCGAGAAAGGCCGTGCTGCGATTGCCGATACACTCAAACGCCATCTGGCCGCCACCCAGGACACCATTGCCCTGCCGCGCTACTGGCGTTTTACCGACAGCCTGCCACGCAATGCCCAAGCCAAAATCGCCGCGGCGGATTTTCAGACGGCCTTTACCGTTGCCCAAACTTCGCCCGTTTGGTCGAAAACATCATCTGACGATGAAACCAATACCGAAACTTTTATCGGGCGCGTGCCTTTGGATTTGGTTTATTTCGGCGGCCATTTTGCCACCTTCCCGCTTGTTCCCGGCGTGGTCGAGCTGCAATGGGTGCGCAATCTGATCGCGCCCAAGCCATGGAGTAAACAGCGTATTATCCGCATCGAAAATCTAAAATATCAGCAGTTTATCCGTCCTCACGATGAAGTGTCGGTAGAGCTGAAATACGATGAAGGCAAAAACAAACTAAGCTTTAAAATCAACAACGGAGAGCATCCGTGTGCATCAGGACGGATTGTGTTTGAGGCCGTCTGAATATACTTATTAACTTTTTAGTGGAAAACCAACAATATGCAACTCTTCCCTGCCCTAGAACAACGCTATTCCCACGAACACCAGTCCGCAGGCGAGGCTCAACGTCTGGCTCAAGAAATCGCTTTTGCACCGATTGTGTTCCAAGTTTCCCGCCTGATGGTGAAATTTGGCATTCTGGACTTGCTGAACGACCATCCAGACGGCCTCACTCAAGCCGAAATTGCTGAAAAAGCGAAAATCAGCAACTACGCGGCACAAGTCCTGCTGGAAGCTTCACTGTCTATCGGCACTGTCTTGACTCGCGACAACCGCTATTTCATCAGCAAGGCCGGTTGGTTTGTCCTCAAAGACAAAATGGCCCGCGTCAATATGGATTTCACGCAAGAAATCTGCTACCAAGGCATGTTTGACTTGGAAAAAACCCTGCAAACGGGCAAGCCCGAAGGCCTGAAAGTATTCGGCGACTGGCCGACCATTTACGAAGGCTTGTCTTCATTACCAAGCATCGCGCAGGAAAAATGGTTTGCATTCGACCATTATTATTCCGACAATTCCTTCGCCGAAGCACTGAACACCGTGTTTGCCAAACCAGTTAAAAAACTGCTCGATGTCGGCGGCAATACCGGCCGCTGGGCGGAGCAATGCGTCAACCACAATGCCGAAGTCGAAGTCACCATCATGGATCTGCCGCAACAAATCGGCTTGATGCGCGAAGCGACCAAAGGCAAAAACGGCGCGGACCGTATCCACGCCCATCCGGCCAATCTGCTTGATCCTGTGATTCCGTTCCCGACCGGTTTTGACGCGATCTGGATGAGCCAATTCCTAGACTGTTTCACCGAAGAACAAGCCACCAGCATTCTTCAACGCGCCGCTGAGTCTATGAGCGAAAACACCAGCCTCTACATCATGGAGCCTTTCTGGGACAGACAACGCTACGAAACCGCCGCCTACTGCCTGACCATGACCAGCCTGTATTTCACTGCCATGGCCAACGGCAACAGCAAAATCTTCCATTCTGAAGACCTGATCCGCTGCGTTGAAAAAGCCGGATTGAAAGTAGCGGAAATTTCAGACGGCATCGGCCGCGGCCATAGCATCTTGCGCTGCGTTAAGGCCGTCTGAACATCATCTTTTAAACCCTAAAAACAAACCGACCCCAACAGCCATTGCAGCTATCGGGGTCGGTTTCTTTTTAGGTAACAGCCTTAATGCATCAGCCGCGCAACATCCATACTGCGCACACTAACGCAATCACCACCGACAAAGCGGTAAACAGTTGTCCCATTCCGGCCAATTTAGGCTGCTTAGCATCAATGGTTTTAAAGCCGTTAATCATCGGCGTAATCAAATCCTGTTTTTTCACAAAGCGATACAGCAAAACAGTTGCGATATGTACGCCCGCCAAAACAGCCAAAATATTAAAGAAATTGACATGGATTTTTCGCGCCAACGTACCGGCGTGTTCGCTGACCAAATGATTTAAAAAGCCGGAATTGGTAAACGTATTTTCATCGGCGGCAAATAAACCTGTGGCCGTCTGAAAAACCAAGGCGGCCAATAAAGCGATGACCATCAGCGCGCCCAAAGGATTGTGGCCGACCAATTCGTCTTCAGACATCTGGCCTTGCGTGTAGCGGCGGATTTCGGAAAACGGACGCACAAATCGGCTGAATTTTGCCGTATCGCTGCCCCATATCCCCCAACACAAGCGGAAAACCATCAATGCCAGCATCAACAAGCCGCCGCGCAAGTGCCATACCAGCATATCGCCGCCTTGGGTTGCGCTGTACCACATAAATCCCATTAATAACACCAAGAGCCAATGGAACAGGCGTGTAGGTGCGTCCCAAACTTTTATTTTTTGCTTCATTACCTTTTACTTTCTGATTTAAAATTAAATTTCTTATCTTGGAAGGTTATGCCATGCAGTCCATCTACACGCTTCCCGAATCGCTTCAAACTTTTCAGACGGCCTTAGCATTTCCCGACATATTCCGCCCACGCGCCCAAGAGTCGCACAAAGGCACATACGGCACACTTGCCATTATCGGCGGTGCAACGGGAATGAGCGGTGCGGTGGTTTTAGCAGCCACAGCCGCCATGTATCAAGGATGCGGCAAGGTCTGGGCGGGTTTCAACCAAGCCACGCTGCCTTTTGCCATCATTCCCGAACGCCCTGAAATCATGCTCGCCACTGCGACCCAACTGATGGAGCGCAACGATGTCAGCGCACGGGTAATCGGCTGCGGATTCGGTTTGGACAGATTATCAGAGCAGCTACTGCTCCAAATCCTGTCGACACACCATGACCAGCCTTTATTGCTCGATGCAGATGCCTTGACACTGCTGGCCCGTTCTCCCGAATTGGCCGAACGCCTCAAATCGTACAAACATATCATCCTGACACCTCATCCGGCCGAAGCCGCCCGCCTACTCGGTACCGATACCCAATCAGTTCAAGCCGACAGACCCAAAGCCGTAACCGAAATCAGCCAAAAATATGGCGCGACTGTCGTATTGAAAGGCCATCATACATTGGTGGCCACGGCAGACGGCATAGTCTATACAAACACCAGCGGCAATGCCGGATTGGCTACCGCAGGCAGTGGCGATGTCTTGAGCGGCATTATTGGCAGCCTACTGGCACAAGGTATTCCGGCATTCCAGGCCGCCTGCGCCGGCGTATGGCTGCATGGTGCGGCGGCCGATGTCATCAAACACAGCGGCAAAATCGAAACCGGAATACTTGCCGGAGAAATTGCACCTGCCGCCCGATGGCTGCGCAATATTTTATCAAAAGAGTAATACTGTCTATATCATAAATACAAATTGCAGGCCGTCTGAAAATCAATCCTTATTTTCAGACGGCCTTATTTATTTTAAGCCATTTTGCAAATTAAGGTTAAGGCGTGTATCCTTGATTTCCATTAAAAACAACTTCACAACATATTATCATGAGTATCCTCAATAAAATCAGCAACTTTATTGGAAAAACATTTTCTCTTTGGGCGGCGTTCTTTGCCGGCATCGCTTTTTTCGCACCCGATACCTTCAAATGGGTCGGTCCTTACATTCCTTGGCTTCTGGGCATCATCATGTTCGGCATGGGCTTGACGCTCAAACCTTCCGACTTCGATATTTTGTTTAAACGCCCCAAAGCCGTCATCATCGGCGTGATTGCACAATTCGCCATCATGCCGGCAACCGCCTATCTGCTGGCCAAGCTGTTGAACCTGCCTGCCGAAATCGCAGTCGGTGTGATTTTGGTCGGCTGCTGCCCGGGCGGTACGGCTTCCAATGTAATGACTTATCTGGCGCGCGGCAATGTGGCTTTGTCGGTTGCCGTTACATCGGTTTCTACTCTGATTTCCCCATTGCTGACCCCCGCCATCTTCCTGATGCTTGCCGGTGAAATGCTGGAAATCCAAGCGGGCAGTATGTTGATGTCCATCGTCAAAATGGTTTTGTTCCCCATCGTTTTGGGCTTGATTGTCCATAAAGTCTTGGGCAACAAAACTGAAAAATTGACCGACGCGCTGCCACTGGTTTCCGTTGCCGCCATCGTGCTGATTATCGGCGCAGTCGTCGGTGCCAGCAAAGGCAAGATTATTGAAAGCGGCCTGCTGATTTTTGCCGTTGTCGTACTTCACAACGGCATCGGCTATCTGCTCGGCTTCTTTGCCGCTAAATGGACCGGCCTGCCTTATGATGCACAAAAAACGCTGGCCATCGAAGTCGGTATGCAAAACTCGGGCTTAGGCGCCGCGCTTGCCGCCGCACACTTTGCCGCCGCTCCGGTTGTTGCCGTTCCCAGCGCATTGTTCAGCGTGTGGCACAATATCTCCGGCTCACTCCTGGCAACTTATTGGGCAGCCAAAGCCGATAAAAATAAAGAATCCTAAACGTCTTTAATCATCAGGCCGTCTGAACAGGGATAAACGAAATCAACGATTTCTGCCTTACCTGTTTAGACGGCCTTTATTTTGAAATCAAGCAGGATTATTGTTTGGCTGCTTCGATTTGGATATTGATGTTTACTTTTTTGCTCATACCGGCACTCACTAAATAATCCAAGCCCCATTTGGTACGGTCGATGGTGGTGCTGAAGTCGCCGCCGCATACTTCTGCTTTTAACATCGGGCTTTGGTAGCAGTTGAATTTATCGGCTTTGAGTTTTACCGGCGCAGTTTTGCCGTTCATGGTCAGATTGCCGTCAACGGAAAGCAGTTTTTTGCCGTTGAAATTGAATTTGGTGGATACAAAACGGATTTCAGGGTATTTGTCTGCATTGAAAATATCGGCAGATTTCAAATGTTGGGTAAAGTGGTCAGAACCGGTTTGCAGTTTGGACAAAGGCAATACAATATCGATTGAGCCTTGGCGTTTGGCACGGTCAAATTCCAAATTACCGGTCAAACCATAAATACCGCCGACGTTGGTGCTGGTGTTGAAATGGTCGATGGCAAAGCGGGCATTGGCATGAAATTCGTCCACTTTATAAACAGCGGCAGACGCAGCAGAAGCCAACATGGCCGAACACAATGCAAACATGATTTTTTTCATCGTCTTATCCTTAAAAATGTGAGAAGTTCCCTATCATATCACTTTTTGATGCCAACATCTTTTGTAACTGAGAAAGACAGCGTTTTATCCTAAGAAAACTTCAGGCCGTCTGAACGAGAGGACAGCAAATTCAGGTGAAGCAAATACAGTTTAGTTTTATTACAAAATAGCGTGCTTCATCGCTCGTAATTGGTATAAAATACCGAGTTATTTCTACAACGGGCCGCCAAACTACCAGCCTATTTCAGACGGCCTCAGCATAAAACAAAGGAACAAAAATGCCTGAATACCGCTCCAAAACCTCTACCCACGGCCGCAATATGGCAGGCGCGCGCGCATTGTGGCGTGCGACCGGCGTAATGGAAACCGACTTCGGCAAACCGATTATCGCCATTGCCAACTCCTTCACCCAATTCGTCCCAGGCCATGTGCACCTGCACAATATGGGCCAACTGGTTGCCCGTGAAATTGAAAAAGCCGGCGGCATTGCTAAAGAATTCAACACCATTGCCATTGATGACGGTATCGCCATGGGCCACAGCGGTATGCTCTACTCCCTGCCCAGCCGCGACCTGATTGCCGACTCCATCGAATACATGGTCAATGCCCACTGCGCCGACGCGCTGGTGTGCATTTCCAACTGCGACAAAATCACCCCGGGCATGCTGATTGCCGCCATGCGCCTGAACATTCCGACCATCTTCGTTTCCGGCGGCCCGATGGAAGCCGGTAAAGTTATCGGAGTTGCAAACATTCAACCCGAACGCCGCTTGGACTTGATTGATGCCATGATCGAATCGGCTGACGACAATATCAGCGACAAACAAGTCGAAGAAGTCGAACAAAACGCCTGCCCGACTTGCGGCTCTTGCTCCGGCATGTTTACCGCTAACTCCATGAACTGTCTGACCGAAGCACTCGGCCTTTCCCTGCCGGGCAACGGTTCATACTTGGCTACCCACGCAGGCCGCAAAGAATTGTTCCTCGAAGCCGGCCGCATGATTGTCGAAATCACCAAACGCTACTACGAGCAGGACGACGAAACCGTATTGCCGCGCAGCATTGCCACTAAAAAAGCGTTTGAAAACGCCATGACCATGGACATCGCCATGGGCGGCTCTACCAACACTATCCTGCATTTGCTCGCCGTTGCCAACGAAGCGGGCGTGGATTTCAAAATGGCAGACATCGACCGCTTAAGCCGCGTTGTACCTTGCATCTGCAAAACCGCGCCAAATAACCACGACTACTACATGGAAGACGTGCATCGAGCCGGCGGCATTTTCGCCATCCTGAAAGAACTGGACAAAGCAGGCAAACTGCACACCGACGTGTACACCATCCACGCGCCGACACTGAAAGACGCGATTGAAAAATGGGACGTGACCAACCCTGAAAACACCCATGCCATCGAGCGTTTCAAAGCGGCTCCAGGCGGCGTGCGCACTACTCAGGCGTTCTCGCAAAACCGTATGTGGAAAACCCTCGACCTCGACCGCGAAAAAGGCTGTATCCGCGATGTTGAACATGCCTACTCGCAAGACGGCGGCTTGGCAGTATTGTTCGGCAACATCGCAGAACGCGGTTGCGTAGTGAAAACCGCAGGCGTGGACGAGAGTATCCTCAAATTTACCGGTCGCGCCCGCGTATTTGAAAGCCAAGAAGACGCAGTAGAAGGCATTTTGGGCAATCAAATTGTGGCTGGCGATATCGTCATCATCCGCTACGAAGGCCCTAAAGGCGGCCCGGGCATGCAAGAAATGCTGTACCCGACTTCTTACCTGAAATCCAAAGGTTTGGGCAAAGCCTGCGCCCTGCTGACCGACGGCCGCTTCTCTGGCGGTACTTCCGGCCTGTCCATCGGCCATGCTTCGCCTGAAGCGGCAGAAGGCGGCGCAATCGGTTTGGTACACGAAGGTGACACCATCGAAATCGACATTCCAAACCGCAGCATCCACCTTGTCATTTCCGATGAAGAGCTTGCCGCACGCCGTGCCGAAATGGAAGCACGCGGCAGCAAAGCTTGGAAACCGGAAAACCGCGACCGCTACGTCTCCGCAGCCCTGCGTGCCTACGGCGCGATGGCGACTTCCGCCGACAAAGGCGCAGTACGCGACGTATCGCAAATCGAACGTTAATTAACCTGACTTTAAGGCCGTCTGAACGCTTTCAAGTGTTTCAGACGGCCTTCATTCAAACGGACACATATGGACAAATTCATTTTAGCGATGATCGGCATGGCCATTGCCCTCTTGATTATTATTGGCGGCGGATTTATCGCTGTCGAATATTTCAAATCCCATCCTGAAGCATTCCAAGTCAAGCCGCTATCAAAATAATCATTTAACAGCATGAGTTTCAAGGGGAAACATCTACATACTCAAGGCCGTCTGAACGCAGTACATATAATGAAACACATTCTTTACTGGCTGGGTGGTTTTGCCATCGCCCTCGGCATATTCCAATACTACGAAACCCATCGCTATTCCGAAGACCAGCTTATCTACGCCCAACCGCCGCAAAATCGTACTGCCGTTGCCGATTTTGATGCCTTGGCGTATTTAAACTTCCTCCGCTCCTCAGCCAATCTGCCCGCACTGGCGCACTCAGCCACACTCGAACGCGCCGCGCGCAATCATGCCCGCTATCTGCTGCAAAACCCTGACGACGGACATGACGAAAAAAATACACGCAATCCCTTTTATACAGGTCCACGCCCATCAGACCGCACGCGCAAAGCCGGTTATGCCTATAAAGGCGTGCACGAAAACGTCAGCACCGGCCAGCATCCGCCAAACGAAAAAATCAACGACCATCTACCTGCCCAACATCAACTGGACAATCTGATGACGGCGATTTACCACCGTCTCTCCCTACTCGATCAAAATATCGACGAGGCCGGAGCGGCGTTTGAATCACAAGGCAAACAAATCGCGCTGAGCATCAATCAGGGCGACAGCAGATTCAACAGCCTCTGCCAAAAAAACCGCCCCCTCTCCGACCTCAGCCGCTCGTTTTATCAAGATGCCTGCCATGGTCATGCCATTGTTTATGCGGATGAAATCTCCAACCGCAAATTCCAGCCTTACATCACCTATCCGCAAGGCAACTTCGCTTCGCCGGTTTTCCATGGCGAACGTCCCGACCCTATGCCGCATTATGAAATGACCGGCAATCCTGTCAGCATCGCGTTCTCAGAACAATCGCCTCCGGTCAAAATGCGCTCGTTCAAACTGTATCAGGACACAAAAGAAATCAGAGACGTCAAAATCTTAGATAAAGATAATGACCCAAACCGCCTCCTGACCGAACGCCAATTTGCGCTGTTTCCTTTACAGCCATTGGAATACGACACCGACTACCGTGCCGTATTTGAATACCGTCAAAACGGAAAAAACAGAACAGCTGAATGGACATTCAGCACGCAAAAACCCGATTATCCTTACTTCATCGTCAAAGGCGGCGAAACGCTGGCCATCGAATCCGGACAAAAATATTTTATCCATTGGCAGAATTTTTGGTGCTTGAAGCAATGCGAACGCTACAACTACCGCATGAACCGCGACACCCAAATCGACATTATCGAACGACAGGCCGGTGGTATTATTATTCGTGTCAACGGAAGCAAAGGCAGCAGCATCCGCTTAATGCCCGAAGGCGAAGACAGGCGCGCCATTACACTTTATTTATGGAAATAAAGCCGTTTTCAGACGGCATGAAGCACCAAAAAGCTGATAAAATACCGCCTCACCCCCCTACGGCAAGCTATCCAATATGACCAAACATCCTCAAACAGCAGCCAATACCCGCTATGCCTTTGCCAGCATTGCCACCATGTTGGCCGCGTTTTTACTGTTCGTTGCCGTCATGTTGCTGCCTTTGGGGCTGACGGCGGGCACGCAAGTAAGCCTGATACGGCTTTCACTCTACGCAATCGTGCTGTTTGCTGTACTTGGCGGTATTTTTTCTGTACGCGTTGCCTATTTGCGTAAAAAGAACGGAGCATGACATGACCCAAGCCGATAAAATTCCACAAGAAATCCGCCTCCAGCAAGAGCGACGCGTACTAACTTTGGTCTATGTTGACGGTGCCAAGAGCCTTCCTGCCGAATACCTGCGCGTGTACTCGCCCAGCGCGGAAGTGCGCGGACACGGTGCCGGTCAAGATGTATTGCAAACAGGCAAAGCCGAAGTCAGCATTACCGATTTAGATCCCGTCGGTCAATACGCCTTGAAAATTACTTTTTCAGACGGCCACGACAGCGGCCTTTACGATTGGGACTATCTCTACCGACTGGCGCACAATCAAGACGCGCTTTGGCAAGACTATCTCGACCGCCTCGAGAAAGCAGGCGCGTCTAGAACGCCAAGTGCCGAAGATTTGAAACCCAAACGCACACATTCCTGCGGTAGCGGAGGTTGCGGCGGAAAGGCCGTCTGAAAAAAGGCGAGACTGTAGCATTCAACGACGGCAGAATTATTGACGGCAAAGCGTTCCTCCCCGCCTAAAAAAGGATGAGTAGCGGCTATCTTCGGCAATACCAAAGCCTGTCCGCAGGCAGTGCGCGCCGCACAAAACGCAGACATTTTGGTGCATGAAGCAACCTTTGCGGCAGGCGATGAAGAGACAGCGGAACGAGTGTTCCATTCGACCGTATCCGATGCCGCCAAGCTGGCTTTGCAAGCCAATGTGAAACAACTTTACCTGACCCACATCAGCGCACGTTATACCGAAGAAAAACAACGCCTGATGCTGGAGCGGCAGGCACAAACTATATTTCCCGCGTCGAAAGTGGTTGGCGATTTCGACGTATTCGATACCTGAATCCGTATTATTTTAAGAAGGCAGACACTATGAGCGACCACAAAACCCATTTCGGCTTCTCTACCGTTGACGAAGACGAAAAAGCAGGCAAAGTTGCCGAAGTCTTCCACTCCGTGGCAAAAAACTACGACATTATGAATGACGTAATGTCCGGCGGTCTGCACCGTGTTTGGAAACATTTCACCATCAATACCGCCCGCCTGAAAAAAGGCGACAAAGTATTGGATATCGCCGGCGGTACAGGCGATTTGTCCCGAGGCTGGGCGAAACGTGTGGGCAAAGAAGGCGAAGTTTGGCTGACAGACATCAACTCCTCCATGCTGACGGTCGGCCGCGACCGCCTGCTCAACGAAGGCATGATTCTGCCCGTATCGTTGGCAGACGCTGAAAAATTGCCGTTCCCCGACAACTATTTCAATCTGGTTTCCGTCGCATTCGGCCTGCGCAACATGACGCACAAAGATGCTGCGCTGAAAGAAATGTACCGCGTGTTGAAACCGGGCGGCACCCTGCTGGTGTTGGAATTCTCCAAAGTGTACAAACCTTTGGGAGGCGTGTATGACCTCTACTCTTTCAAACTGTTGCCGATTATGGGCAAACTGATTGCCAAAGATGCCGACAGCTACCAATACCTCGCCGAGTCCATCCGTATGCACCCCGACCAAGAAACCTTGAAACAAATGATGCTGGATGCAGGCTTTGACAGCGTGGATTACCACAACATGAGCGCAGGCATTGTTGCCCTGCATAAAGGCGTGAAATTCTAAGGCCGTCTGAAACAAACACAAAGGGCGTGATTGATAGACACGCCCTTTGTTTTTAAACCTTACCCAAGCCAAGCTAATACAAACCAAAGGCCGTCTGAACAGCCGTAAAACGAAATTAAATATCTCGATTACACCATTCAGACGGCCTTAATACGTTTAAATCAGCTTATGTCCCTGCTTTCACGCTTTGCCATTGGCGAACCATAAATTTCAACGCCGCAGGTTGGATAGGCACCATGATAAAGCTGTTTTTCAAATCTTCATCAGTCGGGAAAATCGTATTGTCGTTTCTAAACTCTTCATCCATCAGCTCTTGAGCCGGTTTGCTGGACGGCGCATAAGTAACAAAATTGCCGTTTTTCGCCGCAACTTCAGGATCTAAGAAATCATTGATATACGCATGGGCATTGGCCACATGTTTGGCATCTTTCGGAATCACAAACGAATCCACCCAAATCCCCACGCCTTCTTTCGGCATCATCACACGGATTTTTTCTTTGCCGCCTGCTTCTTCGGCACGGCGTTTGGCAATATTCAAATCGCCGCCGAAGCCAATCGTTACGCAAGTATCGCCGCGCGCCAAATCATCGATAAAACCGGACGAGGTAAAACGCTTGATGTACGGACGGTTTTTCTTCAAGACTTCTGTAGCCGCCTTAATATCCGCCGTTTCGCTGCTGTTTGGATTTTTACCCATATAGTTCAATACCATAGGATAAATCTCCGCTGCGCTGTCCAAATAGCTGATGCCGCATTGCTTGAGTTTGGACGTGTATTCGGGGTTAAACACCAAATCCCATTGATTGTCCGGCAGCTGATCCGTGCCCAAAGCCTT